>JAGCGE010000131.1 GCA_017649745.1 Clostridiales bacterium
CTTTTTAATGTTTTCTAGGACTTCTCCTACTGTTGAATCTTTAGAATATCCATCAATCTTGGTCATCTTAAGAATCCTCCACTAGCATATTTTCTAACCTAGTTTTTAAATTAACAGCAAAAATATAGACGCCATCCAAAGAAGCTCCTACCATATTCTTTTCAGCATCTTGAACCATTTCGTCAATTAAATGTTCAATTAGTATTATTTTTGCTGCATCATCAAAAGCTTTCCATGTAGGTTCGTTACTTTTAAGATTCCTCAAAATTTTATCTCGCTCTTTCTCAGTCATAGCTCCTTTATGAACCATGCGGTCCAGTATACATTTGCATGACATTGGCATAAATATCATCTCCCTTGCTTAATACAATCTACAGTTTCTGGCGGATCTGCTCCGGGCTCTTCAATATTAGGCGGAAGAGCTCTAAATCGGCATGGAGCATCTTCACTGTCATCCATACATTGTGTTCCAGATTTGTACCCGCATCCACCCATACAAATATATTCATCGCCAGTGACTGTACAAATATAAGGCGAATCTTTTGACAGATTAAGTTGATTCATAGTAGGCTTATCCCACCATTCCATAAATGATTCAAAGCATTTTGTACATAAATCTGCTGAATGATCATGTTTAGCAAGACTTGTACTGCACGTAAATATCATTGGTTTACCGTGATATAGTACAATTTTTTCATCATAAGATTCATAAAGTTTTCCGCATCTATCGCATTTATATGCTATTGACATAAATATCACTCCTTTTGCTGAGTTTTATGACTTGAAATATAAATTACCGTCGGAATCACATATCATAGGATTCTCGCTATGAAATTTAATCTGTTTTGCCTCTTTTTTGGGCTTTCTGATCCTGATTACAACCTCTCCATCCTCTACTCTGGCCAAAAGCTCGTAATCGTCAGGATTATTAATAATATCTTTTATTGTGCTGGTCTTAAGCTGCTTTCCGCAGTGTTTTTGTGAGAAATCTTCGAAGACTTTGGTGGCCACACGTTCAGCTACCTTGTCCTCTACCTTTCTACGAAATATCATTTTGTTGTTCCTCCTTCTATGCTAAAACTTATACATTGAATACTATTAAGTACTTTTTTACTATGAAACCAATTAGTCCATGGACTATCTGCCCAATATTTATACACTTCTACCTTCTTATTCCATTCGCCTATTCTATTGATTACTTCTGCTTTTGAAATATCTTCGTATTGAGAATCTAATATCTTCTTTTGTTCGACCAAAGAAGTATATTCTACCTCTAATTGCTTTACTTTATAATCAGAAGTAGCTTGAATTCCGATTATTGTACAAACGCAAATAATCAATCCGAATGAACCGAATACTACAAGAGCGGCTCCTATTGTATCTAAATCTGCATAAAAATGCTTATTTAGAAAGTGTAAAATAATTCCTATGCAGACAAGGACTACAGTAATCATTGTAATAATCATAAATATCACCTCTTTTTAGTCGACTTCTTCTTAAGATCTTCATTAGATGCTTTATTTACTTTAGCCAACTTAGCAATCTTTGCAGCAGCTCTTTCGAGTTTTCTCCAATTCTCACCAAGCAGCCATCTCTTGAAAATATTGCTGTAACTGCCCTTGTTTCCGTATGCCTTCTTAGCAATAGCCATAGCAAGACCCTTTTCTTTATCAAGCTTATCGTTTCCCTGAACACGTACCATAGTCTTAGTACCATCAGCCCAGAAGACAATTGTGCAAGGCCCAGAGAATATCACTTTCTTGATTTCGAAGTCGTTTGCTGTGTTGTAAACAAACGAGCGATACATTTTTTTCGTCTTTGAAGACTCTACTCCTATTCTTGCATAGCCCCCAAGATTATTAAGAATACGTGCAAAGTCATTGGTATCGCCATATTCAGTAGAAATATCAGCATTTAATCTTATCTCACGCATAGGTGCAAGAGTTAAGTAAGTAGAGTTACTAGCATAAGTCGTATAAGGCTCCTCACACGATTCAGTTACACAAGCGTTTCTTACTTTTCCTAAAAGTGTAATAGTTCCTTCATTGAGGTTATCATTACTTTTATTCCATTTTACCAAATAAACATTATTATTTGCATCAAACATACTATTGTTCCTCCTTGAATTTTCTAACATTTCAGTTGCTGTTGTTGGTTTAACGGCCATATACTCAGCCAAATATCTATACGTATCCAATGCATCACGTCGACAATACTCATAAGTCTTATCGTCTGGCTTACACATTGGTAACCCATAAATACTGTTATCTCGGATAAGTTTTATATGTTTTTTCAATAAAGAACTATACAAATCTTCAAGATCTGCCATAAATATCAGTCCTCCAACTTCTCTGCCTTTTTAAGAACTTCTATAAGCTCATAAATGTTTTCGTCATAACAAACTTGACTAGCAGTGTCATTAGTGAAATCCGGAGACATGAAAATGCAAGACGTTCCTCCCTTAATTCTCAAAGGACATTCTTCACATTCCTTATCGAAGTTCCAGCAAAAATCACCAATTTTATCCAAAAGTTTCTTTAATTCTTCATAATCGATCATAAATATCACTCCTTTAATAATTAGGCCTATCATTTACATACCGCTGGAGATAAGAAAGATTTTCAACAATATCTTCTAATTCTTGTATTCTTAGATCAGCATGCTTATTACAAGCCTTTAAACTTTTATTCTCTTTCTCGAGCTCAATAATTTTATTCTCGCGTCTCTTAACCTTTCTTTCAAGAGATCTGACTTTCTTTTCAAGCTCGTTTATACGTTCGTCATCTAACGACCATTGCTTCATAAATATCACTCCTTTAACTTATCGCAGTCTTCTTCTGTGTATCCTAATCCACATACAGCAGTACCTTTTCCTTTAGGAGTTCCCGGTCTTTTAATAAATATCAGTCTGCTATACTTACAATTTCTGTCAGGGCAAGCTCGATAAATGGTGCTATGAACTTTTATTTGTTCTTTTTTGAAATCATCTCTGTTCCATTCAGGATCTGCCGCATCAGGCATCATAAATATCAGTCCTCCTTTAAATTTTCAATTAGCCACTTATCTGGTAACTCGATTTCATCAAGAGGAGCAAAACCGAACAGCTCAATATCGTCCTCGCCTTCCCACCAATCGTTTTGCCAAATCCAGCAATCTCTTGAAATATCATACTCGACATACTCCATATTTCGTCCGTTTGGTGTTTGTATGTCTACAATATAGGCACAATAGACATAAGGCTGATTCTTTTCTGCCCATTCCCTGATTATGTCTCCTACAGCTTCATACCCATCTTTATCTGTTAAATAAAGTTTCATATTTCACTCCTTTAATAATTCGGTCTACCGTTTACACGAACAGAAAGGTTTTCAAGAATATCTTCTAATTCTTGTATTCTTAAATCAGCATGCTTATTGCAGGCTTTTAAACTTTTATTTTCCTTCTCAAGCTCAATAATCCTATTGTCTCGTCTCTTAACCTTTCTTTCAAGAGATCTGACTTTCTTTTCAAGCTCATTTATACGATCATCATCTAATGACCATTCCTTCATAAATATCAGTCCTCCTCTTCAATCGGAGAATAATCACTGCAGTCAGTACAATCTTTAACTCCTTTTTCACACCAGTATATTGGTATGGCTTTGCCAGTTATAGCATCATCCTCCCAATCAACTAATTCATAATGAAAACAATTCTCGCATTTGCTCATAAATATTAGTCCTTTCTACACAATACTTCATCATTAACCGTTACAGTTAGACCAGAAATAGAATTCTTTTTAATAAAATCTTCTATTCGTTCTAATCTTTTTAATACTTCTTCTTGATTATTTTTTAGGTCTTTATACATATCGACTATTATTTGTAAAGTTGTTGTACCAACCATAAATATCAGTCCTCCTTAAATTCTTCTAAACACACTCTTATTATCTGGTATAAAATCTTCCATCCAGACTCTAGGTTTAACAATAAAGTTTCCAAGCTTTTTAGGTGCCAGATCTCCAAATACATAGAGCATATTACTTGACAATCTAGAGATTTGTTCATTATCTACAATGTATTTCTCAAAATCTGTTACATCTCTATGATTTTTTAAAGATACTGTAACCCCATCAAAATATATAAAATCGTTAGAAGAATAATTAAAGTCTATTTCTAGCCAGTATGCCAATTCCGTTGCTCCTGTATATACTCTAACAGTTTTAATATTAGGATAGTGGTGCTTCAAATATGCGGCAATATTATTTGGATTAGAGTATGCAAAAGGCTCGCCTCCGGTAATATAGATAGTATGAGCCTTAAGAAGTTCCTCATCTGTCACCTGAGGAACCTCTGTATTAAGGTCATACTGCTTATTGCAGCAGAGTGGACAATCTCTATCACATATTGATGTAACCATCAAATGAATTATGCCTTGAGTTTTTTCGTTCCATTCATTTAATCTACCCATAAATATCATCTCCCTTGCTTAATGCAATCTACAGTTTCTGGCGGATCTGCTCCGGGTTCTTCAACATCAGGCGGAAGAGCTCTGAATTGGCATGGGGTATCTTCGCTGTCATCCATACATTGCGTTCCAGACTTAAACCCACATCCACCCATACAAATATATTCGTTTCCAGTGACTGTACAAATATAAGGCGAATCTTTTGACAGTTTAAGTGGATTAATAGTAGGCTTATCCCACCATTCCATAAATGAATCAAAACATTCATTGCATAAATCTGCTGAATGATCATGTCTATTACCATTTGTACTACAGGTAAGTATCATTGGTTTATAGTTATAATTTTGTGGTTTTTCACTATAAAGTTTTCCACATCTATCACATTTGTATGCTATTGACATAAAATATCACTCCTTCATTTTGTCGATAATCTCCTTGCTCTCGTCAATTGCTTCTTTCAGCTCCTCATCGGATGCCTTATTTTCAACGAGATCACATATATCATCAGTTGCCTTTGCCAATTTCTTAGATAATCTCACTTTTCTTCTCCAGTCTTTGCCTACAAGCCATCTCTTGAAGATGTTATTGTAATTACCCTCATTACCATAAACTTTCTTAGCAATAGCCATAGCAAGACCCTTCTCTGGATCAATAATAATTTCATCGTCCTTAGCTCTTACCATAGTCTTAGTGCCATCTTCCCAGAAGACAATCGTGCAAGGGCCGGAAAAGATTACTTTCTTAATTTCGAATTTCAAAGCTTTATTACCATACATACTATTAAGCATCTCCTTTAACATTTGTGTTTTACCATTACGTCTGCCTGTGGAAAGATATACCGCCTTAGGATCGTTATCGGCATATTTTATAAACATGTCAGTTGTTGCATAGACATCAGCTGGAGAGTATTCCCAATTAGCAAGCTTCTGTCTAAGCTCTTCATTCTCTTTCTTAAGCTGCTCAATAAGTTTTAGATTTTCTTCTCTAGCAGCTTTAAGAGCACGGTATTCAACGCACTCTCTTTCAAAACTATGAGCACTAGCTCCTTCATTTTTCATGACTTTTACAGGGGTTAGTCTAAGTGTTACCTCCGGTAAACATCCAATACAATTTTCAATTTCGCAAATACATGCTTTACCAAAATCAACTACATTCCCTTCGTCGTCAATTGCATAAAAATGTCCTTCTTTTACCATTTCAAACCAATTATTAGCCATATTATTCTCCTTTTCTTGATTTCCAACAGGCTCTATCATATAATAACTTATAAACGGATAATCAATCTTTTTCATTTAATCCTCCGTTTACTGTGAATCTTATACTTAATATCTTTCTTACTCTTTGTCCAGTCTAAATCGTACTTGGTATAATAAGGTTCCCATACCTGCTTAGCAGCTTTAATAGCTTGCTTTTTAGTTCTAGCACATACATTGATCTGCTGATGCATAGCGGGATTGTCGGGATTATTAAATGAAATATCAACTGTATAGCTTTTAACTTTTCTTTTGAATAAGCACATATAGTCCTCCTTACCCCTGCTTCCTCCGAATTCTTTTTTCGTAATCTTTACGAGTCTCACCAGAATATCCATGCTCAGCAAGCTTATTCAGATACTCATGTTTCTTTTCCTTATAAGAATCCCACCAAGGCTTCAGCTTCTTATTCTTCTTCTGAACCTTCTGATCCTCCATGGCCTTCTTAACCTTACCTCTTTCAAGTGATCTCATGAAGCTACTCATTTGTCTGTTCCTCCATTCTTATTAATTTGTCCAGCAATTTCCAATAAATTTTCTTTTACATGAACTCTTTTGTATTCGTTTCCTGGATAATGAATTACGGTATTTCCATCTTCAAGTTGGTAAATATCGCATATCATATCGGTATTAACTAAAATTTCTTTATAACTTCTTTCTTTTTCATCTGATATTAAAGCATGTAATACTATAAAATTACTCATAAATGCTTTGATCCTCCGTACAGTAAATATCATAATAAATCACATCTGGATTGTCTCTTGATTTATCAACTGTAATATGATACCCATTTTTCTTAAGAAGACTTATGATAAAATCGTCATTAATGCCTTTCGAGAAATATTTTTCTTTTTCATATCGCCAAGTTACACACGTCACATGACGCAAAGAACCGTTACTAATCATATCCATAATAGTACAAAATTCTTCTCTTTCGGCATCATTAAAAGCTGTTTCCAAAGCTTCAATTGCTGTCATCACATGATATGGCGTCTTTACTCCATTAATAATTCTATACATAAAATATCAGCCTCCTATAATACATTTTTATACTTTTTGATTTCAAGCTCGCTTTTTAATCGTGCTATTTGCTTAGATGAAGTTTCTCGATCCTGTATAACTTTTATAGCATGTCTGCATGCTTCTTCCCTGTCACGAAAAATAGTATTATTAGCTATATAAGTTAATATTTTTATAGACCTTTTGTCTTCATCATCTAAAATACTAATTTCTGGTTTCTGCTTTTCTTTTTCTTTCTTACGTTTAGTAATACAAAAAGTAGTCACCTTATCAAATAGTATCCAAATGATGATGCAACCTAAACCGTATAAAATAAAAACTACAGTTTCCATAAATATCACTCCTTATAAATTTTACTAGCTCCTCCTTCAAACCATGAAATCGTGAGCATACCATTATTGTAATAGAAAATATAATCGTCCTCATTAAACTCGAGAACAAGATCTTTATAAGTTTGACGATCGACCATTACAGTACACCAGCATCTACCGTTTCTCATAGAGTCTATAATGGCCTCGTCAATATAATCTTTAATGTTGTTACTCTTTCTGTTCTTGAGAGTAAGCTCCCAAGCCTGTTCAGCTGTATATTTCATTTTTTAAGTCCTCCTTGTAATTCTGATTACGAACTCGCCATTGTCAATCTTGGCGTTGAGCTCATAATTGTCTGGATTGTCTATAATATCGCGTATCATAGACTTCTGCTGAGGTTTCTTTTTTGGCTTTTTAATGTCATCATAAAGCTGCTCAACATAAGTCTCAGCAATCTTATCCTCTATTTTGTTTTTAAAGAACATCGTTTGACCCTCCGAATAACTCTTCTATTTCATCCTGCAATTTAATGTATCTAAGCAAGATCTGCTGAAGTTTAATGTTTTTGTTAGCTTCTTCGTAAGTTACATGAACTTTCCTAAGCTGGTAGTCGAAAATATCAGCCATAGAGCTCTGGATTTCATCTGTACACTTATGAGCAGTATAAGTAAGCTCCTTGAATAATTCATTTACATGATTTCTAGGATCATTTTCTGGATTAATCTCCATAGGTTCAGCAGGAACACCAAACAACTTATTAAGTCCTTCGTTAATACTTCGAGCCTGTTTCTGAAGCATCTCTGAGAACGAAGCAGGAGCATAATTAGTCGACATTACTGCATTTACTGCATTTTTCACGTCTTCCTCAGATACAAGATCATTCTCCTTAGGTGAATCCAAAATATCAGCAATACAATCAGGATTTTTCGTCTTTTCAGTGGCATTATTTGCTTCGATATCTTCATACTGCTTATCGATATAACGTCTAACAACTTCAGGAGTTACTACAGGCTTCTTATGCGAGTACTCAGTTGAAGTGTTCTTATACATGTTAGTATAAGATTCCTTATTGATGATATTGATCCAGCAAACATAATCATCAGTAGATGTAAAATTACGTGTCGGATTTACACTAGCATCTGGATACTCGCCTTCAAAACCTTCGAGCTTCTTGATAAAATCTTCGTTATAGATAGCAACACGTTTAATAGACGATTTAGTTACAGTGATTTTAGTCTTTTTAGAATTCGCCGTAGTACCCCTCGAAAAATACGGGCCACCAAACCTCTTTACTTCAGTTGTAAAGAATCTGAATGAAAGTTTTCCTGGAAATATAGTTACCTCTACAGCATTATACTTGTCTTTTATATGTGCTCTAGGCCCAAAAGTAATGTAAAGGCAATAAGGATTCTTTTTTGTTGATGTTTTAACCTTTGCAATTCTTACAGCATATTCAGCATTATAAGCCATATGTTTATCTCCTTTTCATTAATTTACCATTTCTCATCGCATTCAAATAGAAAATATGTCAAAATCTTAGTGGCCAAACCCTTCTATATACAGATCTAATACTGTAATGCTTGTTATGCCACCTTCAAACTCTTTAGATAGAAATGAAATATCACCATTTAACCTAGGTTTATCTGGTAACTTATCCATATCTACAATAAACTCTATTAGTTCTCCTTGAGAACCATACCATCCTTCTTTTTTCCAGCTCTTTTCTGTCCTTTTACAATCACACAGGACACAATGAAGCGTAGATCCGTTAGTCATTAAAATATCAACACATCTGCCTATATCTACTGACCTACCGCCTGCCCACATCGGCTCCAAAGCTATACAATAACGCTTTACACCATTTGGATCAATCAAATACCTCATACCATTTTCATCTGTTTTCTCTTTTTCACGTAGCTTATACTCTACAGAATTTTTGTCAGTAATTTTTTGGTATCTAGCATAAGGCTTCCAAGTATGACCATTTGGATCATCTGTATACTTAGTACCAACTGCTCCTGTAGGATAAGGAACTGTTTTAGATGAATTAGATGGCTTTGGTGTAGGAGTTTTAGTTGGTTTAGGTGTTGGCGTCTTTGTAGGCTTTGGAGTCGCTGTAGGACTGGGGATTGGAGTAAAAGTAGGGGTTGCTGTAGGAATAGGTGTTGAAGTAGGAGTACATGTTGGTGTAGGTGTGCTAGTAGGTGTTAATGTTGGCGTATTAGTAGGCGTTACTGAAATACTAACCAAAGGTATAGAAATATCAGCATTTGACTGTTTCTCGCCTACGCTTTGACACGATATTACCATCGTTAACAACAGCATAAGTATACTCCCAAGTAGATACTTCTTCACTAATGTTTGCCTCTCTTTCCCCACTGATTACGTTTCTTAAAATGGTCATTAAGTTGGCGATCATATCCGATAAGATCTTTCGCCTTCGCGATGTCTTTGTTATACTTCGCAAGCTTTTCATCGTGTCTCTTTTTCCACTCAATATACTTATCGCATGTAGAATGACAACTAGAAGTGTGCTCATCGCAGTAATAGCACGGGGTTTGATCTCGATCATACAGTATTGACCTCCTTAAGTCCTTTGTTCCATTCGTCAATGGCCTTCTGTAAACCATCCTGCTTTCTAAACGTATCAGTGTATACTTGTGTAGTTCTGCAACATTTTTTGCATGTAATCCAGGAGAAGTTACCAAAATACTTTATTTGTGGGTAACCTCCTCCACATTTACATTGAGAAATATCAGTCCTGTTGCTCGTCTCCAGAATCATCTGTATCCTCCTCTTCATCATTGTACATACAGCCTACTACCCAATAAGAGCATTCATCTTTTTTCTTATCATAGCATTGACAGGTTAGACAACGTTCTGAGTACATAAAATATCATTCCTCCTTACATTAGACTTTCATCAACGACGATTCCATGTTCAACCAGATAATCAGCAAGATCATCTAGATTATCGAACAAACCCTGATTCTTAGCCTCTTCAAGAATAGAAGAAATGTACTCCTTAATCAAAATATCATCCATTTGAAACCTCCTTATTTTTACCTGTTTCTTCAATAATTTCGCAAATATACGCTTCAATTCTTTGTCTATCATTGTCTGTAACTTTAACTAAAACACTGAAAACGATAGTATGTGATGCCTCATATAGGCCAATCATATACCATCTACATTGTTCATACAGATCAAGGATTCTTGTTGTTGCGTTTTTGCTATACTTTGGAACATTTTCAATCTGTCTATTGAACTCTAATACATGCTCAGCTGCAGATCTAGATACCTGCGTAGCCAAGTTATAACAATTGTATAAATATTTGATCGTCATAATACCCTCCATAACTGAAAATATGTCAAAATCTCGAAAAGCTTATAGGGACTGTTTCCAATCCCTATAAACAAGCTCTTGTCCGTTTAGTCTAATCCTACTTCTCAGTAGGCTCAACCTTCTTCTTACTAGCCTTCTTCTTAGGCTTCGGCTTTTCCTCTACTACTTCCTCCGGCTCTTCTGCCGGTTCCTCATCAGTCTTCTTACCGAAGAACTTCATAAAACCGTTCTTCACGGCCTTACCTGCCTTCTTAACGCCCTCTACAACGGGCTTAGCAACGTGCTTAACTACTTCGTACCCAATAAATGCGGTACCTACCAAACTGGTTCCTAATACCAAACCTGTTCCAATCTTTTCCTTTCTCGTCCACGTATCTGTGGCCGGATCATAAACCTCCTCAACGGGGTTCTCGTTCTCAACTACTGCTACTTCCTCATTTGCTACTACATTCTCATTAAAATCTGCCATTTTTGTGTCTCCTTTTCTTTTGTTTAAAATTTTGTTAATATTACTCTGCGGTACAACTAATCCGCTTCATTAATGTCGTTGATTCTACCGCGAAATTACAGTACTTTCGGAACGTCAGAATATCTTATAGCCCTACAAGGCGCTCCATTAGGCAGCTCTTCAGTGCCTGTAAGTACGATTCTGCACCCTCTTTGAAGGCTATCAAGACCATTCCAGCCAAATTCCTTAGCCATACTATAAGAATCATACATCTGATCTTTACGTTCAATATCGTAATAAAAGTCAGACAAATATACTTTTTCACCAATATACAGTCTTTTAGCTACCTTTGTCCACGCATTGAGAATATCACTCTCTCTACAATAGAAATATGCTCCACTAAATGTATCTTTCCACCAGAATTCACCAGTAATGTCGGGCATTACACTATTATTTGTAGTTGCCTTTTCATTTGTAACGTCTTTCATGGCTTCTTTAGTGATTTCATTTGCTTTATCGTCTCCTAAGCTTTCTCTCATCTTTCTTTCGAGAGCTTCATACTCCTGTTTAGCACTTGTGAGACCTAAAGTAAGTTCTGCGATTGTCTTCTTGGACTCTTTAAGAGATCCAAAACCTGCCATTTCAGTCAATACTACAGTTGCTGCCACTGGTGCAAGATTTGTAAAAATATCAATCTTTGTAAATTCACCATTATCGATCTTCTTCTGAAGATTCATGCCCGCTTTAACGGACACACCAGCTGTTACAACTACACCTACTGCATTTGCATACATTAAGGTTTTCGCCTTATCCTTTGTAACTGCATTTTCTACTTTTCGTACCGACTTAAGAAATTTACTCATTTTTATTAGCCTCCTTGATACCTAATAAAGTGTTAAATTTGTTTGTAGGAAACTCAAAAGGTTCCTGAATAACATTTTCATAAAATTTTGACTCAAGATTCTTTACTCGTCTCTTAAGCTCCTCAATTTCCTGATCTTTTGCTTCGTTTTCTTCCTTATTAGACATATAGTCACATACGAGCCCAAGACCAGCTGCTGCCATACCTAAAAGTCCCCATTTCATAAATAAAATCCTCCTTTTGTTCAAAAGTTTAGAGGACTGGTTTCCCAATCCCCTAAAATACTTATTTTAGCTTTTCTCAATCCTTTCGAACTGAAAATATGTCAAAATCTTGGGTTACTTAACACCCATTTTCCTCTCAAATTTCTGCACAATACCGTGTACATCCATTCCGCTTCTAATTGCCTGCTTCTCGCCTTCAGTTGCGAGATACTTTTCTTCTTCAATACCTTTAGCGACTT
Source organism: Clostridiales bacterium (assembly GCA_017649745.1). The sequence continues at coordinate 12,148 of JAGCGE010000131.1, forward strand.
CCATATTCTTTCTAGCCGCGTTAATACTAACTGCCGTTGTTACACCTCCAACGACCCAACCTCCTAACGTCTTCAACCCATCATACCAACGAGTCTTTTTCGTTTCTTTAGCTGTTGCCTCAAGCTTTTCAATCTCAAGGTTCAATTTCTCAATTTCCATCTTCATCTGATCACTCATATACGCGTGATCATTCGTGCTTACGACTTCATTCAAAGTCTTTGCTAAATCTCTTAATCTTGCTTCTGCAATTCTCCTTTCTTCATCTGTGCTTTCTTCATTATTAAATACTGCTCTTTCATACTGAATCGAGTCAATTAATGACTCAACCAACTCCTTTCTTGCTTTTAACTCAACTCCTACTGTTACATCACTTAACATACTTTTACTCCTTTCTGTTTTAAAAAATATAAGGCTATTCACTACGCCTTTCATTATCGTCATTGATTCTACCGCGAATTTTAAACACAACATAATGAAAATTTGCCATGTCCTTAAATTGCATATTAAATTCTATTGACGGCTTGTCATTTTCAAATATCAATGCGCCTGCGATAGGGAATTTCGATTTCTTAGACTTTCTTCCTAAGATAAAACATACGATCATAATGCCTATAAGGCATACTATTTGTGTTGAATTCATTCTTTTCTCCTTTTGTTCAAAAGTTTAGAGGACTGGTTTCCCAATCCCCTAAAATATGTCAAAATCTTTTATTTTATCTCTTCTTCATAATCATTCTCCTTCTTCAACATCTATGCATGAAACTACTGCACATGCTATAATACAAATTATCGGCCCCCCGAACAATAATGCTACTACGGGAATACCAATTTTTATCAACTTTTTAATTCCTTTTCCGTTTGCTTTGAAACTCATCTTTCAAATGCCTCCTTTCTTGTTTCAAACTCTCGTTTGCTTGTTTCTTCGATCATTACGATCATTTTACTTACTGTGTCTCTTACTACTTCTACAAATTCCTGACTTTCGTCTGGATTTCCTTTAAACTTGTAACTAATGTTACCACAATTTGCTACCTTTCCTTTAATTTTCATTACCATCTTTAAATATACCTCCTTTTTTATTTTATCTATATAATGCGTAATACAACCGCTTCATTAAGGAGGCTGATTCTGTCGCGAAACTTACGTAGTAAGTCCGCTTTTCACTACGTTCAAACTGAAATATGTCAAAATCTTAGGGAGACTGTTTCCAATCTCCCTTAAAACTCACTTGTTCCATGTCAGATGGCCCTGTGTTGCAACCATCTTCTTTCCTTTTTTCTCGTATCTTGTCCGACTAATAATCTTCTTCTTAGCCGGATCTAACTTAACAATGTCACACCAGACATAATCCATCTGGTTGATCTCAGTATCAGTCAGTGTCTCGTTCTCAAAATACACTGCCTTCACATCTCCTTTCTCATTCTCCCCGCATACAACCACGGGGTAACCCTCGTTTACAGCTCTACCAATTGCGAACTGCAGCTTTCTCAAAAATGCATCTGCCATTTCTTTTGTTCTCCTTTTCTACCTTTTTACTATTTAGTTACATCTATATAAACGGCTTTCGCCTTCATTAAAACCATTGATTCTGACGCGAAAAAAGGAGAGGCTATGCCTCATCCTCTTTAGTACATTCTTTATCTAATCTAATATGCTTTCATAAACGAATTATTTTTCCGTCTTTTTTTATAGCTTTTCTAACTGTTAAAAGTTTATTTCTTTTAATTAAAACCTCATTAACTTCGTCATATCCCAATCTTAGCAAAACATCTTTTAATGTTTGATCAGTTACCCAGGTTTTAGACGCTTTTATTCCGTTTTCGCTAGTTACTGCTATAACATCATTTATTGTTCCATCATTAGCATATTTGATAGCTGTACATACATTTTTAATCCTTTTATGCGAATAAAGGGTCTTTAATACAATGTCTATTGCGATACATGCAACTCCAACTGCCGCAAAGCCAATTGTGAATTTTGTATCTTTAATCATCTTAGTTACCTCCTTTCCATTAATCACACCATGGATATCTACCACAAACTACATCTCTGTCATATCCATCATTTTTAATTTCAAGTTTGTCTACTCGTTCCTTTAAATCTTGTATGTCGTTAAACATATCCTCATAACGACACTGTTCTCTTTCTTTTCTTTCACTAATAATACTACATACTCTGCTAATTACCTTAATTAGCTGTAAAAATACAAATGTTACTACAATTCCTATCAAAATTCCTAAAAATATCATTCTTTTTCTCCTTTCTTTTACCCATCTAGGGTTTTCATTAAAGCAAAGGATTCTACTGCGAAAAAGAATAGGACTTGCGTCCTAAACTTCTGTATAAATAACTTCTTGTTTATTACTATTTAAAGTAATTTGCGTTATATAAATGCACATATTCTGTACACCATACTCTTCCATGCGTTTTCTTTCTTCTTGCGCTCTTTTTCTTCCTTTCTCTTGAATAAATTCTTTTGCTTTTTCTATTGTAGAATAATAACCTAATTCTACTTCCTCATTTTCATACTCACCTGCTACATTATAGTAGTCATAAGATAAGTTAACTTTATAAATCTTCATTTTACTTCTCCTTTCTTTTACCCATCTAGGGTTTTCATTAAAGTAAAGGATTCTACTGCGAAAAAAGGAGAGGCATTACGCCTCTCGATCTCTTTCTGATATCTCAATTAGTTGTTCATGCAATACTTCTGCATATAATTCAACTACTTCTTCATCGCTACTACAAGCTATCATTCTCGCATCAAAAATAATTTTAGCTATTTTTACCTGATTTCTAGCTATCTCTCGATAAATATCTCTTACTTTTTCAGACTTTACATCATAAATAAGTTTTCCATTCTCATCAAAACTTTCTTTTTGTGCCTTTTCCGCACATATCTCATTGTCTACTATTGCATTCCATAGATCTTCCTTAACTTTATTTCTTCTCATTTCTTTAAAATTAAACATAACTTTTCTCCTTTTTTATACTTTTTTACTACTGTTACATCTATATAAACGGCTTTCGCCTTCATTAAATACATTGATTCTACTGCGAAACTACCATATTCAAACCGAAAATATGTCAAAATTTTAGAGGCCTTGATCTTGCTAAGGCCCCTTTATGCGTCATCCAACATACGCATAAGCTATTACATTTCCTTCAATTTCAATTGTTGTTCCGTCGTTGGTTCTTACCCAACCTTCTTTAAAATCAAAGTCATCTACGTCTTCAATTCTTTGGAAATTTGTTTCTCCGAATAAATCTACTACTACCATCTTCATTGCCATATTAATGTCCTCCTATAAATTTAATAAATTCTGGGTCTAATACTGCTTTACCCTTCATTATAGGCTATGTTCATACCGCGAAACTTACGTAGTAAGTCCGCTTTTCACTATGCTCAAACCGAAATATGTCAAAATTTTATAGGGGGAGCTCAACCCGTAGGGAGCTCAACCCCTCCTAGAAACTTGTTGTGCGGGGCGCGTACCCCTGCCAGTGTCTTATTCTAGGTTAGTTTGCTGGCTTTTACCGCGTATCCGGTTTTAAGGTTGACCGGCAACCTCTTATTTAAATCATCATACCATAAATCATGATGATTATTAATACTACTGTTAATATTACTACCATAAATCTACAGATTTTATCAAATCTCTCGATTTTTCTGTACTCCTCATCCATTCTGTGGAGTTCGTTCATTGTTTCACTATCAATTACTACCGTCTCAACAAGATTATTATTCTCGTCGATCTCATATGTTATATTGCTCATACTGTTCGTCCTTTCGTTCGTCTTCCAATACTTCTGGAAGAATTCATCTGCTTTTTTGTTCATTGTCTCTGTCTGTCTTGTCTTCCATTTCTTTGCTATAATACCTGCCATGTTTTTGTTCTCCTTTCATTTTTAAAAATATGTCAAAATCTTTAGTTCTTGTCCTTCATTATAGGCATTGTAGATGCCGCGTCTCTTAACCTCAAACCGAAAAAAATAGAGGAGCTGATTACTCAGCATCCTCCTTCATCATTCTTGAAAATTTGTACGATAAGATTATTATTTCTCTAAATAATTCTGGATCTTTTTCTTTGATCTTTAATAAGCGTTCTTTTTCTCGCTTTATTAATTCATTATTCTTTATTTTTTCCCAATTTTCTTTTGTCATTTTTTATTCCTCCTTATAACAAATCATAATTTTGTAATCTACGATCTGTTCATTTTCTACTAATGTCATAACTTCTCCGTTTCCGTGTTTAATTTCAATCTCATACTCGGAAATTTGGTTAACTGCATACCAATCATTCGGTATAATTAACTGCCTTTCTTCATTATTTTTTAATTTTGTTACTAATAAACAATACTGAACATCGTTTATTGCTATTGTTCCTGCTTCGGTTGCCTCCTTAACAACCAATTTGTCTTCTTTTTCAAATACATTAACTCCCAATAATGCGAGTCCTGCGATATAAATAACCGCTAAAAATACTATACTTCCTAATACATACATAACTACTTTTTTCATTTTTGTGTCCTCCTATAATATAATCTGGGTCTAATACTGCTTACCCTTCATTATAGGCATTGTAGATACCGCGTCTCCAAACCTCAAACCGAAAAAAATATAGGAAGGGATTCAGCCGGCTTTGAAACCGGCGACTCCGTCGTTTGCGTGAACACGCCTCTGACGGTATGTTACCCATTACACCATTCAGCGCGGTACTCCGCTCTACTCCCTTCATTAATAGAGTTGATCTTATCGCGAAAAAGAGAGAGGCATTACGCCTCTAGCTCATTTATTTTTGCTTTTTCTATATCAGTTTTTAATTCAAAACCTGCTTTCCAACCTTTATTAAACCATTTAGCTTCAATTTCATTTACATCTCTCTGATTAAGATTGTAAATTTTTTCTCCTTTCTTAAAAACAATTTTAATTAAATGTACTATTCTTTTAAATTCGATTCCTAGTACAAATCCGATTAATAATCCAAGTATAATCATTTCTTATCTCCTTTTCTTTTAATATTAAGGCTTTCGCCTTCATTAAATAAAAGGATTCTACTGCGAAACAAACCGAAAATATGTCAAAATTTTATAGGAATTGATTGTAAAGCTCGCAGAAAGGGGTGCATAAGTTGTCTTACACACCCCAATAAGAGAGAAGTTTGGCAAATTTGTAGTGGCGTATAGGTGTCGGAGGACTTTTACAGGAGGTTTTCCGCGAGCTTCAAACAAAAGGAGAAAAATATCATTCGTCCGTGTCTATTATGCCCTCTTCGTAAAGCTGCTTTTCCAATTCACTCACACGTCTCTTAAGTCTTTGTACTTCGTTTACTGTTAGGGCAATAAACTCATCATACCTAAGACCTCCACCGCCGTGCTCATGATCAGGATTATAAGCAGCAAAGTCATCTTCATTTACTCCTAACTGCTTAAGAGTGTCACCAACGTCTTCCATGATAAAACCAGTATGGTATTTACCACCATCATCAAACTTTTTCTTAATAAACTTATACTTTACAGGCTTTAATCTATCGAAAATATCACTATAGAATGTATCGATAGGTGTGATGTCTTCCTTATAAAGCAAAGAAGAACTTGAACTTGAAGAAACAGTCTCGTAATCAGTAGCATAAACTTTGCCCCAAGGTATTTCAGGGCCGCCTAACCACTTGCTAGATCCGCCAATAAAATCGGCACCACATTGCACAGCAGGTCTGGGGTCACTGGTTACTTTAGCAACTTCTACATAACCTTCAACATAAGTCCATCCTTCTGCTCCTTGCACAACCTGTGTAGGATAAGTTTTAAGCTGAGTACCACCAATAAATTTAAACGTCGAGGTTTCAGATGTAACCATTTCGACATTAACATATAAAATTACGTCTCCATCATTTGAAGTTTTAGCAGTATAACCAGAATCCGGTGTACCCCAAGTTCTAGTATCAATAAGAATATTCTGAGCAAGTCCAGAAGTACCATTTTTGTTATAAGTAAAATCGAACGTACCGGTTTGTTTATCCCATTCTTCTCCACCTATTGTCTGATACTCTTTAATAGAGAAAGTGAATTTAAACTTAGGACTTACATTAGGCGTTGATAACTCTGAATCAGAGGCAACCATCATGTAAAAGTCCGTATTTTGACCAAACATTCCATCACCACGAGAAGTGGGATCAATATTAATTCTCCAAAGTATCTTACAAGTTTGAGAAGATCCTGGAACAGGGTTAGAAGAACTAAGATTAAGATTTGTTACACTACTAACCGTAATTCGTCCATTTACCGTACATCTATCAAGATATGCACCACGAGCATACATATCTGTACAGTAAACATTACCATTTTCTGTTACACCAAACTTAGAACCTACTGAGAATCTCCAGTCTGTTCTAGTGTTTTCAGCAACAGTTCCTGAACGCTTCAAACCACCAAGATAAAAACTCTGATTTTGACCAAATGTACCATTCGACAAATAGCCAGAACCAATTGTTACAGCACCGGCATTGGAACCAGTAGAATTAGATCTAACACTTGAATAAGTTGTATACTTATTAGGACTCGTCGATGTCGCTACAACCCGGTTACCACTTGCAGGATACATCTTATATCTATGACCATCCTGTTCATAATAGTCTTCAGTAGCACTATCATTAAGTACATACCAGATAGGAAATAATTCTCCTGTAGCAAAAGGAGGTGTATGATCTTGATCTGGCTCAATTACAGGATAAAATGGATAATTAGCGAATGTCACCGGTTCGGTTCCTATACCAAATTCAAATGAATACAATTTTGTGACAAACACGTATTCATTATTAGCATCATAATGAGCTAATCTAAATCTAAATATAGTAGCTTCAGGGCTTGTACCAGAAAATAAAGGTCTTGCCGAATCAGTGTTAAATGTTACTGTCCATGCATACTCTGTACCGCCAACAGGCCATAAAGTTGTTACATATGACGTATTACTTGCTACTACAGAGAACCATCCACCAGTAGCTCCTATAATACCTTCGCGCATATACACACGTCCGGCACTATCAACACCAAATGAACTACCTGATACTATTCTCCAATCATTCTTTTCAGCACCACCTACAGCCATTCGTACCGGAACGTTCTGATCGTTTACACAATCGATATTAGATAAATACAAAAATTCGTTCATAGGAACGACTACAGATACTTCTGGTGATGACGTTACCTCACGATAATTATTAAATATCAACGTACCTTTTTTGGCTATAATATTACCATTAGGTATATCGATCATCATATTACCATCTGGTTCGGAAGGTTGTCCATCAGGCCCAATAGGCCTTGAACGAATTACACCAGTTTTAATAACGTCAGCATTAAGAATACCAACTGTGATTCTATCTGCAACGATGTTACCGTCATAGGTTAAAGCAACCCTCAAACGATCATTAACATCCTGATATGTTCCATCTGGCAAAATAGAAGCCGAATATCCACCTTGAAGAGCATAAAGACCATATTGATTCCATCTCCAACACCAGTTATTAGGATCAGTATCCATATAATCTTTAGTGTTAGAAATAACTATTTCATAGACATGATCTTTTGGTCGATCAACTTCAGGAATATCATCAGTATAAACATACAAATTTTTATGATAATAAATGGTATGATCGGATGGACTAACTTTAATATTTCTATTTACATAAACATAATACCAATCACCATGTTTATCAATAGTTGCTTTATTAGGATAAAAACCATTTCCATAAGGACAACCGTTATACATAGCTTGAAAATCATTTGGAGTAGGGTCAGTAGAATATTGATAGCCACGATAATCACCATTAGACCAGCAATAATAATTACTTGTGTTATAACTCACAAAACATGAATCTACTTGTTTTCCATTTCCCCACACATAAAAATTATAATATGATTGTAAAATGCAAGGATATGTATCATTAGTTGTTACATTCGTATTCCATTGTAAATATATTGCTGTCTGATAATCTTCTTTTCCTAATATTACAGTTATTACATGATTACTCCAATTATAAGCATTGGTTAGATAAGTAAAAAAATTCTGTATGTCATTACCACTAAAATATTTAGCTATTCTATTTCTAAGCATTTCAATACTAATGGCTGCTTGACCATAATCAGCGTTTTCTCTTAAGAAATGAACATAACCTTTTCTATTAGGATTTAATTCTGCATCAAAAATATTAAGTAAGTTCAACGCATAAGATTTTGCCTCAGTTTTTACTGTAGCAATAGCCTCTTCTGATAAAACTTCAACTTCATCTATAGCACGAGCTATATCAGTAAATAGATTAACCGGCTTATGCAAAATATTTGTTGTAAGAATGCTTTCTCGCTCGATGTTTTTTCTTACAAGCTCTTTAAGTTTATCATCTGTATCTCTAGCTGCATCAGTAAGGTACTTAACGTCTCCAGTGCCCAGCGTATAGTTGCTACCTGAGACATCTAAAATATCCTCATCTATTCCAGTACATGGATAGTAATAATTCAATCCGTGAGGCGTAGAGATGCAGTGAATCATTCTACCTATAGAAATATTGTCTATATCAAGATCTGGAGCAAGCAACTTCATGTCAATTGCAGAAATCTCGATTGTAAGAGTAATCCACTTCTGATTAGCTAAATAATTTTGCGCCAGTTGATACAAAGTCTGTGGATCTCTCACACCATCAAAGTCCATCGTCTTACATACGTATCCGAACCTGTTCAATTGCTCGGTATTAGTCGTATACACACGATAATCATGAAGAGTATGATCAGAAGTCGTAGCACAGCTCCAGACTGTTCTATAATGATCAAGTTCACTCGGTGCCGTAGAATCTTCCTTAGGGTTGGCTCCTGTTGTAGCAGCTGCCCATTCGTCGTCAGTATATCTTTCACCTTTTGGAATAATTACTGTAGCAAGCTCATCAGGCTCATAACTACGACTATAATCCATAAGGTTCTGTCCAAATGAAATTACAGGAACGTTTCCACTGGCATCATAATTTTTCTTAAAATCTAAATATAGATTATAACAGCCATTAGTAGAGTCCCACACATATCTAAAGAATACATGAGCTTCATCATACTGAATAGCATTATTAATCATCTCTTGAGTTGTTTCGTAATCAGTGTAAAACTCATGCGAAACAGTGTCAATAGCGTTATCCCAAGTTCCCTTATACACCTTTTTATAGTGCTCTCCAGAAGATGTGCATATAGCATTATGTCTGTCAAGCAAGAAAGTGACCCAGTTACTCAAAGGACACTCCGATTTTGAAGGTAACTGGATGGTGTCCATTAAATAATTAAATATTCCTTCAAAAACCATCTCTTTAGAGTTATTGAAGTCTATTTTCATACTTAATAAACGACCAACCCAGTATACCTTATCGGGGTTACTAGTAACCGTGTCTTTACGTACAATTACTTGTGTAGAGAGTTCTTCGAAGTAGTCATATCCTACATTCCCAACAGGAACTTTCATAGTTAAAGAACCTGCAGAACCTTCTTCCATTTTGAGGTTTGCAGATTCAAACTTGAATTGGACATCACTAGCTGTATCGCTATAGACTATTATTTCTTTCGAATTGACTTGCGTCATATTTCTTATAGAAATAGTATACATTTATAGCCTCCCAGGAGTAATAATATGTGTTACATTGTAACCACTATCTGCAGAACCTAAATAACTAATCGATAAAGTGTTATTATAAACAATAACATCAGCCCATGTATGATCACCGGTAGCTGTTATAGTTTTTGTGATAGCTGTACCACCACTAGCCGGAGAAGTAAACTTAACTGACAAAGAACCTCCGCTAGGTAAAGATGTTACTCGAACTTTAGGATGCACCGGCATGCTACCTATATCATCAGCACTATAAGTAAATGTAGTCCATGAGCTTGAGTTAACAGAAGTAGTAGTTTGTGTAATACTACTAGTTTTAATCTTATATGGAGCTACTTCATAACCAATAGATACTGCACGTCTGATAGCATTTGTTTCCATAGAACGTACTGTAAAATTACCTTGGTAGTACCAGTAAGGATCATCCTCAAAGATCATTCTACCAGATTTTCCATGAATGTCAGCAAGAAGTTGGCTGTATACATCATAAGGGTCTGGCATGGTGTGTACAGGTGGCGGTACTACGTCTTTGTACAAAGTTTTTTTATAAAGTATATTAGAGCTAGAACTTGAAGTATATACATTTTGACTACAGTATAGTTGATATTCATTACTTTCAAAATTTCTTATAGATGGAAGCACTTCATTTCGTTCAGACCATGGCTGGCTCAAGTTTACTGTATCAAAAGAAAACAACGCATTATCATAGACGGTTGTAGCTCTACTAGTTTCATTATAAATACTTTGGCCGCTTTTAGAACAAAATTTATAAAGCCTATCAGTGTTATTGTTACCGTCCCTATTACTAACTCTTCCATTAGTATTTACTTTATAAAATTTATTTCCGGTTGAAACAGTATAGCATACCGTAATAGCTGTATCACGTTCATCTTCTCCAAGTGCAACCATTATTATACTGTAGTACCCTTGATACGTGCCAAAAAATTCATTAATCCGATTAAAAATATTATCGACATTACTTCCGGTATAATGTTTTCTTACTCTAGCTTCAAGCTGAGAAACTGAAATATTAGTACTAGGAATGTAATTATCCAAATCCCAAGGATCAAGAATGAAATATTGCAGTTCTCCACTCCTATTTTGAAATAAAGGATAGCCGGTTAGGACTGTTGAGACATCCAACAGCCCATTACCGGTTTTAAGATCAATTGTTGTGCGTTTTTGCTCTGGAGGCGGAGGCAAATAAATGCCGTTTGCCGGAATCATGTGATAATCATCCCATGTGTTTTTTCCGTTAATCGTTACTGAGTGAAACATTTAAGTACCTCCTCCTTTAGATTCTTGTGCGTTGTTTTTGAAGATCACCAAGTGCCTTATCCATAGGAACTGCTAATGCGCCTATGGTCTGACCGGTATCCATAACAACTTTAGCATTATTAAGTGCATCAACCATTGTATCAAATTTATCCCTAAGTTCATTAATAGCAGTAACAACTTTCTCATTGCCACTATCCACAGCACTAGATACTTGACCTAATTGATCATTAGTAACATTAGTGTTAAGATTTGCTTGTAAATCTAATTCTTTACCATAATCACCCCAAAGATTATCATAGTTATCGAAATGATAAGCATCTTGAGATAAATCACCATAGCCAGTACTAAAGTCCATACTAGATACAGAGTCATTATAGCTATCAAGCATCGAAGATCCCATAATAGAACCAGCATCTCCGCCAGCAATCGAAGCCATGTCATCTAAACCTAAAGAGCCTAGTACAGTATTCTTTAATCCGCCAATAGTATTTTTAAAGCCATTAATAAGGCCTGATCCATAACTTTCACCAGAGCCTTCGCCATCTGCTCCTAAGTTAAAGCCCTTAGTACACATTTGAGCAATCCACTTAAATACAGCAGAAGGAGATTTAACGCCAACTGATTTTTGAGTTCCGTCAACTATTCCATCTCCGAAAGCCTCACCAATTTCTTCGCCAGCGTCTTTAGCTCTATTCTTAGCATAATCCCATTGATTATTTGGATCATAAGCCTGCATATAAATACTTTCAGCTTTATTCTCTTCAGAAGACTTATTCTTATCTACATCATACCAAGACCATCTTTCAGCCGGCTTAGCTTCAACTGCATTCTTAGCTGCATTAAGATTTTGCTGTGCACGAGCAATATCAGCTGTATTAGTGATGTTACCATTAGAATCAACTTTGCCATATGCTTCTACTACATCATGCAAAGCCTCTTCAGCTTTTTCCTGTTCTTCAAGAAGCCTAATGTAAGATTCAGCACCCTCTTGACGAATTTTATACATCTCTTCCTGATGCTTACGTTCCGCATCTTCCATATCACGATGTAATTTTTCTTGAGGATCTCCGAACCAATCACAAAGTTGCTGTTCAAACAAACCAGCAAAATTACCAAGAACTCCTTTAAGTACATGCCATAAACCAAGAATAATCTTAGTTATACCTTCTACAAATCGTTCTTTATTATTTTCAATGCCTTCTCCAATACCTACTAATATCTCAGCTATAATAGCCATAAGGCTTTCAACCCATGGTTCTACTTTTTCTTCAAGCCAGCTAAGAATAGTAGTAACTAAATAGTCAAGAGCATACAAAATATCAGGCAAGTGTTCATTAACTCCTTCAATAAATCCAGCAAACATAGCAGCCATAGATTTACCTACTTCTTGCATTGTAGAACGAATCTTTTCACTATTATCTTTAAGCCATTTCTGAAGTTTATCACCATAAATCATTAAGAATGCCATCGCCGCTACTGCTATAATAATTACTGCTACTATAGCTCCAAGTGCAAGAGCTATTGCATATAATCCAGGTGCTCCTAACTTACCTACTAACGCCAATGCTGCAACTGATAACACTAACAAACCAATTGACGCAGCTGCAAGTCCAAGAGCTTTCCATAATTCATTATTATCGAAATATGAAAATGCATAAGCAAGTCCTACAATAATTCCAATAAGAGATGACAAAGCTAAAGATACTACTATAATTGCCGCAGCAACTTTAAGTAATATTTTTCCAGCGTCTCCTCCCTCAGACGAACTATTAGAAAGTACTTTAGCTAACATGCCTACGCCCCACATTATACCAACAATAATTGCAGCAACAGCTGTTATTGTGAGTAATGCTCCGGCTACATCTTTTGCGGAAACAATATCACCAGCGAAGAATGTTGAAAGTGACATTACCAAAGATACCATAACAGCTAGCATAGCTATACAACTATACATTGCTAGCACTAATGTTGCACCTTTAGCAGCCATAGTTTTCCAATCGCCACTGCCTAATGCTCCTAATAGTTTACCTAAAGATTTAGCAACAACAATAGCGAAGATTGTTACTATAGCTAATATGCCTATTATTAATCCAAGAGCTACCCAAAGTTCTTTTGGAACTCCCCATAAACCCTTAGTAAGTTTTTTATCTTTCATCATTCCTATAAATACGACGATAGTTCCAAGGATAACACCAAGCAATAATGCAACGCCGATTAATACTTGAGAAGCGAAGAAAACTTTCAATAATTTACCAGCAGCTTTACCAAGCTCAGCTTTCCAGTCGTATTGTTTCGAATGAGATGCTATAATAGCTATGACTGTAGCCATAACGATAAATATCAACGTCATACATAGTACGAAACCGCTAAGTACACCATATGCATCAGGCGGAACTAAAGCTAATGCAGCAGCCAGTAATAAAACGCCAACACCGAATGCAATTAACATGTTAGCTAATGCGCCTATCATAGTTGCTAATGCGAATGACGGAAGAGTCTTACCAGTATTAAACTTTGTGATAAGAACCATCATAGCACCAACTATTAACAAAGCTCCTAAGATTCCTCTAATTGCAAGTTGCATTGCTTCAGGCTTTACTTTATTAGCAGTGTGCGCTAAAATAGCAATTGGTATGGTTAACAAACCAATGGCAACCGCAAAGCCGATCAAAGCAGGAGCAATACCCTTATAAGTAGTTGCCATTTCATTAACACTACCTATTTCATTTTTCTTAAATGCGCTATCTTTCGCATAACCAGTTTCAAGTAAACCTCTAAAAGCCGAAGTTTTAGTTATAGAAGACATTTTAGATGACGATGTTTCGCCTCTCATAAGTCTTAACATAAGACCCATAAAAAGCATAATTATAGCTACAGCTGCAACTGCTGCTACCATCGAATCAACACTAGTCCCCTGTGCTGCTTTAGCTAAAATATAAATAGATGCTGAAATTGCTATCATAGCTGCTGCAAGTCCGACCATAGCACTTCCAACGCCCTTAAGAGCTGAAGTAGATTCTTCAATGACGGTATCTACACTGCCAAAATCTTCTACTATAGTCTTAGCCAACTTTCCTTGAACTTTCATGATTTTCTTAACACCGGAAACAAATACCATAATTAAGAGAACCATCATTCCCATAGAAAAGATAAACATTTTCATAGTTTTTGGATCTTGTAATGCTTTACTAGCTTTAATGACGCTATTTAATGCATAACCAAACGAAAGCATAAGTAAAGCAAACATTCTAAGCATACCTGAGAATGAATCTCCAGCCATACTATCCAAGAAACCCGCAAACGAATCACCAACTACATGAGCAGCTTTACCTAAAAGTCTAGCACCACTACCTATAGCTGTAAACATATAAATTACATCATAAATCAATGTTACAATTTTTGTAAATATAAGAATTCCAAGAAGAATTTTAGCTAATCTCCAAAGATTTGCCATAAGTTCTTCAGGAGAATTAACGTCCATGAATTCCATGGCCATTTCTTTTACTTTCTTAATTAAAAGAATGACCATATCGGCCATCCATTCAATACCTTGAACAATCTTAGGAGTCATATAACGAATAAGACTACCAATAGCTAATAATATCTGTCCAAATGCATCAAGTACAGCACTAAGCAATACTTTAAAACCGTATAATACGTCGTCAAGAACCTGGAAACCAGTAGTATCTGTAATATTACCTAAATACTTAACAATATTAACAACTACTATGCCAATTTCTTTAAGAACTTTAATAAGAACACCAATTACTTTTTCAACACCATCAAGAACAGTAGGGGCAATTCCACCTAATGCTCCAGTAATCTTTTTAAGGAAACTACAAATATCATCAGCAATGCCAGACATGTCTTGTCCTATAAATAAGCCTGCTAAATCCATTACCAATCTTACAACTCTAGATGCAGCTTCTCCAGTCCAATCAAATAAACCAGTTGCTACATCAGCGGCATCATCCGCTTCCTTAAATATGTCAAAAAATGCAGGCAAACTGCCCTCTACATCAGTATCAAATGTATCTTGAAAGAAATTCTTAAGAATGTCAAAACCTTCAGTACCAAGTTTCTTAACTTTATCGACAAAACCATCAACAAAATCAGCAAATGCATTACCAATATCTTCGAAAGACATTCCTAAC
>JAGCGE010000010.1 GCA_017649745.1 Clostridiales bacterium
TCCAATAACCGCGGGAACGTTTCTCCGGAACACCTGCATTGATGAGCGCCTGGTTAAATCTTCTATAGCCTTCAAGATACTTTTCGTCACCCGTTACTTTATAAAGTTTTCTATAAACGACTGCGGTTCCTACAGGACCATGGCAGAGACCCAAGTAGTATACATCGTAAGTCGCTTCAGAATCAGGCAGATAGATGTACGGAATTATAGAAGAATCCTCGTCCTTGATCGCAATCTTCTCAAGGTAATTGATGGCGCGCTCTGCGTAGCGTAGGTATGCCGGATCATTTGTTGCTTCGTAGAGCAAAGTAAGAAGATATACGATGCCTGATGTTCCATGAGCGAAGTTTGCTATAACGCCGCTGTCTGGAACTTCAGAAAAGTAGTCGTGAACGTTTAAAAGACTCCAGTGGATCGTTTCTTCGTCGTCTTCGATTCGAAGAGCGAGGATCGATGTAAGTGTCTGTTTAGCGAAGTCGAGGTACTTACTGTCTCCTGTGATCTTGAAGATCTTTATCCAATAAAGCGCGACACTTCCGTCACCCATATAATCATAGAGACCCTTCCAGTGAATGAGGTCGCCTTCCTTGATAGCTTTGTTGTAGATATCATCAGCGATGCGTATCGCATGATCAAGGTATCGCTTCTCATTAGTCTTATTGTAGAGGGTAAGTGCGAGGAATCCTTCTCCTGCGGTTCCGGTATGAAGACCTGGTTTGATCGAGAGTTCCGGATCATATGTGTTGATAAGGTATTCTGCACCTGCCTTGGCTTCATCAAAGTACTCCACGTTGCCCGTAACTTCATAAAGCTGGATGAAGAAAAAACTGATGCCGGCAGCACCAGAATAAAGCGTGCGGTCGTGTAGATATGTCTTTATGATCGCACCGCCGTCGTTTGCCTGCTTGATGCTCACAGGCCAGTGACGACCATTGTTGTCGTTGATTTCGTGGCTCTTGATCCACTTGGCTGTTTCTATGGCGCCATTAAGATAATCTTCCACACTTGTGGGATTAAATATATTTGGTAAAGCTAATCGTCTCATGGTTGTTTTTCCTCTTCTCTAGTGATGTATTTCTTACGGAAATGCTACAACAGGTAAGATATCTCGTCTAATTCGAAAACCTAATCTAGAGTTATAAGCTGCGGTTATAACCATCTCATAAAACACCATAAGCTATCGCAATTTGCGGTCAGAATTGAGGTCAGACACTATTTATGGACAAACTAAAACCCCCGAAACTTAGTAGTTTCAAGGGTTTTAGAATTAATTCTGGCGGTGCCGCAGGGATTCGAACCCTGGTGCCCGTGAAGGCAAGACGATAACAGCAGGAAGATATTTGAAACTTTCATAAAAGCTTCGTCCTGATCCCGGGAAAAGCCTCATACTCCTTCCGGATACGTTTTACCATCTCATTGAAACTGTTCTCTTTGACAGTTACATCATAATTGCCTTCAATTGTCCCAAGCGTCAACGAACGTTGGATCCCGCAGCTGTCCTTAAGATATAAAAGCATTCGCTCCTTGGAAGCGTTCTTATTGTAGATTTTTATATACGAGTACCCTTCGTGATCTTCAGACGGATACTTAAGGATCTTAAGTTTCCTGTCGTATCCTCGTCTGACAAGTTCTTCATAGAATGAATCGATTCTTTCATTTGTATCAAGAGCCATGATATAGACTACTTTCTCATCTCCCGGGAAAGACCTCTTAATGTAATTTCTGTACGGAGAAGTTCTTAACGAACTTACAAGATCATTGTTAACTTTATCAGGAGTGTCGCGGTAATAGATAAGAAGCGTGTCGTCGATTATCACGTTGACATAAGGATACAAATTACGTGAATCAATGAGGTTAATCAGTTCTTCTGCAGTATCGGGAGAGATTACATAAACTTTAAGATATTCATTCTTACGAACGTCATACAAAGCCGCCCCGTCCATAACGATGATCGGGTATTTGAGACTGATATCAGAAAGAGGCTCAAGAACTGAAGCCGGTGTTCTCATAGTCGACAATGTAAAACGCATTCCGTCCTCGATCATTCTGTTAAGCTCAACTTTCGAGAAGGAACTTACTCTGTTATTCTTATCCACGAGGATGTCATCCACTCCGGAAACGAATAACGTATCCCTGTCCGGCTTGATACACAACCTCATATTATTAATGAACAGACCAATCAGTATTCCGATAACCGTATCAAGAAATCTGTTCCACACGAACAGATACGGATTAGCATCACCGATATGATTAATAACGATACTCAGAAAAACCACACAGGAGAAATACGAGGCCTGCTTTCTCTTTATCAGTACGGTCGAGTATATAACCAGCACCACGCCGGCAAATATACTGATAACATCAACAAAAACATTATTGATTCCTGTGGTTATAACCAGCGGGTAAACAAGAAGATATATCAATCCGAACAGTGCACCCACCACAGTACCGATCATTCGCTGCAGTGCATTAGAGATAGTATTGCTCCGGTACGTCTGTATGCACCACAATGCGGCCAGCTGCGAATAGAATACGATACCGCTGTCTCCTCGCAAAAGATTGATCACCATACATAAAGAGACCGCCAATGCGGATTTAAGGATCCTCATTCCTATTCCGGGGAACACATGATTATGTTCACTCTTTAAGGGATCAGTCATTCGTCACCAAGTATCTTTATTACGGCAGTATTGGCGTAAGTCAAAGGTTCATTATGTATAAAGAACACGATACCGTTAACCGGTGAATATAACGTCTCCAGAACATGTCCTTCGTAAGGATCGGTTATATTGGCAAGCGGCATACCCGCTCTTACTTTATCGCCAGCAATAACAAGCGGTTCATATAATCCGGATTTGGCAGTTCTTACCGAGATAAATTCCTTATCTATGACTGTTCGAATCTTCTTCTCGCCTATGGCGCCGTACTTTATGATCCCGTTATTTGCAAGGAAATTCATTACGGATAATACAGCCTGTCCCGCACCTGATTTACTTATCTTGGAGGTCGTATCGGTATACAGCGAGAAAGCCATGGTATCCCATACCTGCCAGTTGTAATTCAGGGTAGCAGTATCGTACGGCCTTACCGTTCTTTCGACGATATACTTCAGGCCGAACTTCTCTGCTTCTTCCCTTTTCGAAAAGCCTTCCTTCATGTACCTGATGTGGGGCACAAAATCACCCGGCATGTAGAACGAAGCAAACTGAATTCCGTACTTGTAATCTTTTATCTCCCTGAACACTCCGTCGGCGATTCTTTGCGTCGTCTCGCCCAAATTGTATCCGGGGAACATTCTATTGATGTCGGTATTGTCTATGGGCCAGAAGCGCTTCTGTATATTTACGGAATACGGGTTTATCGACGGGATGATAAGTATCTTATGTCCGGGATAGATTCGTCCCTCTTCCTCGAGCTGCTTCATCTTCTTTACAAGCTGTGCGCAGCAGTATATCTGCTGAATCTCGTTGCCTCTTGAATTACCGACTATACATACTGATTTCTCTCCGTCTCCGAACTCGAATCCTGTCACACGAAAATCATCGCGGTACATTCCTTTTATCTCATAGATTGTTTTCCTGTTCATAGGATCACACCCCATCCCTTAGTATTCTTCCCATAAGCGATCCGTCATCAACGATAGGATAATCTCTTATCGTAAAGAGCATTCCGCTGATCGGTGCACGCACTTCATCAAGCACGCTTCCACACAACGGATCAACTATCTTACCGATCAGATCGCCTTGCTTAAGCCTTGCACCATGCTTTACTTCAGGTATGAACAGACCGCTTGACGATGCGTTAAGAAAACATACATCATCCGGGTCTTTTGAGATCACAGGTTCTCTAACTTCCTTAATATCACCCATCCAAATTCCCATCTCCTTCATGAGATTAAATATTCCGTCCACGAGCTGGTCTCCGTACGCTTTGGTAAGCCTCATACCCACACCCATCTCCACTACGAGTACAGGTGTACCTATGCTGTTTAAGCTGTGCGCAAATGTCGCCTCAAGAACGGTGCTCGCACCATGGACCCATATGAAGTCGACATTGGCAAGCTTAGCGAGCGGAATCAGCGTATCGGCGTGTAACTCGTTTATCCTTATCTGCGGTATCTCAGTAAGATAGATGTTGCTGGCATGAATATCCAACACGCAGTCAGATCCCGCGACATCTTTCATGATCTCTGCCGCCAGGTACTCGGTCATATTGCCGTCTATGTTTCCCGGGAACAATCTGTTCATATCAAGATCAAACGCAGGAATACCCCTGGTGATCGAATCGATACCAAGGGGATTCATCGCGGGGTAAATATCTACTATCCCTTTAAGCTTATCCTTATCCTGTTCTATCCTTTGCTGCAGTTCGTAGCAGACATATTGTCCTTCGAGTTCATCGCCGTGTATGCCCGTTACTATACTTATTCTCTTTTGACCGCTGCCTATGCGGTTCTTCTTTATCATGAGTTTCTCATCAACAGGAAGTCCTACTGATGTTATGATCTCAACCATATACGCCTCCGTTAATAATACTTTTCGACGGTTACGCTTATCTGCTGCGTCTGCGATCCGCCGCCCCACATAACGCCCCTGTTTATCGCGCAGTCAAACGCATCTCTGCCCATACCGAGCTTGATGTATTCGTCCGTTATCTCGATATTGTGAGTCGGATCAAACGCAATATAACTGCCGTTATACACTGCCTCCACCCAGGAGTGGCTCTCTCCCTCGCCCACAATCAAACCGCTTACA
>JAGCGE010000132.1 GCA_017649745.1 Clostridiales bacterium
TATGAGAAGTTACGAGTCATATAATATTCCACATCATCACCGGAACTGATCTTGAGCAAAGAGACCTCTGAAGTATCAGAAGAATACGGGCCGTTTGCCAGGATCATTGAAAGAGAATCTTCAAGAAGTTCATATCTCTCGTCTTCACTTACTCTATAAAGAACCGTATCTTCAGGGTTCTCGCGAAGGATGACTATTGCTGATACGCGGTCTTCGAGAGCAGACTTCTTACAGCTCTTCATTATCTTCTCATCAGAGACATCTTTACATTCTGCTCTGAAAGTCTGAAACATTCCGGCTTTATTTATCTCATCACAGATGCTTTTCGAGTAGTCTGTACAGACGGTGTCATAGACCTTGACAGGCATCCTGTAAAAATCGATATGATATGCCATCTGTTCATCCATTGACTTTAGTTCATAAGTCGTCTCGACTTTCTCGTCTGTAGGGATCTTATACCACATATTCATAAGGAAAGGTGCAAGAAGCGGTATAAGTATTCCAACTACGAGAAATGCCTTATTTCTGATTATGAGCTTAGCTGAATACCTGGCTAATCTTAATGCGTTTTTAAGCATAATCTTACACCTCCTTCTTTAGTCTTGTAACGACGATACCCATCGCCGAAAAAACGACTGTCATGGCGATCATTATGATCACACAAGGGATCACATAATCACTCTTTCCGTTTACCGACATCTCGATAAGCGACCTGTTCAGATAATATATCGGCGACAGTCTCTTGATATTTTCCGGAATCGAACTGTAGATATATGTTTCATAGACACCGCCAAAATATGAGGCAAACCATAATATCATGAACATCGATCCAATTGAGACTGCAGGCTGCTTAAAGAATATGAAGAACAGCATTCCGAAAGAGGTAAATCCCAATCCTGCCAGGAAGAACAATCCGCCATAGATGAGAATATTACAAGGTTTCATGTCAAAGAGCAGACAAAATGCCAGTGTTCCAAGAAGAGGAAATGTTATCATCGAAGTGATAAAACTTGCCAGATGTTTTCCAAGATATAAGGAGATAGAACCTGCCTTACCTGTCTTATATCTCAACCAGATCCCGCTCTTTCTGTCTTCGTAGAAGATAACACTCAGAAAGATCGGAGATATCGACAAAAAGCAGCACAGAAATGCATGACAATAGTAGTTTTCCGCATCAGGGGTCTTAGTTGTCGGAAGCTCGGATTCATTCAGTTCGATCGTCTTAAGACCGCCGTTCATATATGCATTCATATTGCGATCAACATTAAAGAGAGCATACTGAATGATCCTTGTCTCAACCGATTCTTTCTCGCTTCCGATGATCTTGTAGCTATCCTTTTCGAATATAACGAAAACATCCTGTTCACCTGATTCGATCAATCCCTCAGCATCAGCTGAACTGTACTTCTGAGTTACTATGTCTTCCTTTTCCAGTTCGTCCATAAGCGTATCGATGACCATCTCATATTTACTTCCCTGAGAAATCTCATATCCGAGTTTGAACCCCTGCGCATCTTCCGCCTTATCAAGGAGTGTATGAAAAGCATTCGCAACAGCTGCTGTCGTAATTATCATTCCGATAAGCGAGATGAAGAGCACTGCCTTACGACGCCAAAGGAGCTTCAGATTATTCTTGGTCATTATCCAGATCTTATACATCTTATTATCCTTCCACGTAATCCCTTAATTTCTTACCTGTCAATGTCAGGAATACCTGCTCGAGAGAAACTTCTTCATCAGGGTTCTTCCTAACCATATTCTTAAGTTCCTCTTTAGTACCGCAAGCAACGATCTTTCCGTTATCCATTATTGCAACCTTGGTACAGATAGCTTCAACTTCTTCCATGTAGTGACTTGTGTAGATAACTGTCGTATCCATCTTATTGATCGCCTTGATCTTCTCTAGGATGAAGTTCCTTGATTGAGGATCGATACCTACCGTAGGCTCATCGAAGATCAGGAGCTTCGGCTTATGGCCTAGAGCGCATGCGATATTAAGTCTTCTCTTCATCCCTCCCGAAAACGTCTTCGCAAATGAATTACGTTTCTCTGAAAGACCGACAAAATCCAATGCTCCATCAATCGCACTTTTTAATTCTTTTCCGTTGATGTCATACAAGGAAGTAAAAAGTTCAACATTTTCCCATGCCTTAAGATTTCCGTATATCGCAAGCTCCTGAGGAATGTATCCTATGAGAGGTTTTATCTTTCCAAGATCCTTCTTTATATCCATCCCGAAAACTTCTATGCTTCCTGCTGTCGGTTTAAGAAGCGAACAGATCATATTCATCGTCGTGGACTTACCTGCTCCGTTAGGTCCTAAAAGGCCGAATATCTCGCCCTCCTTTATCTCTAACGAAAGACCGTCAACAACCGGCCTGTTATCGTATTTCTTGATCAATCCGTCAAGCTTTACTACCGTGTCATTCATTTATGTATTCCTCCGCACTTGTTATGATCTCATAATAAAAAAATCTGCCTTTCGGCGAAAATGCCAAAAGACAGATTTTGTATATGACTTTAGTCACATCTGATCGGTTTAACCGATTCCGTTACACATATACCAGTTAGGACTTTCCGGATCATACTCTGCATAAGCGGTAAATCCTCTCTCTTCGATAACAAGTGCGTTCTGAAGCTGATCACATAACTCAGGTGTCTCTGCAGCGATCGTAACGATATAGCCTTCTGGCTGACAGAACATTACTGTGTAAGCAACTCCGAGAGGATAGTCTCCTGAGCTGCTGCTCATACCTGACATCTTGTGTATAAAGATGTTGCCGTCCTGTTCGTCAGATTCAGTATCGAAATCATCAAAGAACATCATGCTACCGTCAGGACCGAACTGTGATGAATAATTAACAGTGATGTTAAATACGTGCTCGATCTCGTTACCGTTCTCGTCCGTCTCGACTAATGTGGCCTGGATCGCGTTATCCGGTGCCCATTCATCAATTCTTCCGACGAGGAAGTGATAACCTTCAGGGATAGAAGTCAACTTGATCCTTATAGCCTGACACTCTTCAGGACCGTTAAAGGTCAATGTCTTTGACATGTTGGTGTATGTGATCGCCTCACCGTCATAGCTTGCGATATTTGTCTGCTGAGCGATAACTGACTTCTCCTGAACTTCGGAAGGCGAAACTTCAGTAGTCTCCTCTGAATCATCTTCAGGAACATAACTCTTAACTTTCTGAGTGATAGTCTCACTTGGCTCAGGAGTTTCGGAATTGATGCCTCTAAGTGCAGCAAATGCCGTAATACCGACTGCTCCTGCTACAACTGCCGCGATGGCAACGATCAATACTTTCTTCTTGATGTTTGATGCTTTCATAATATCGTTATCTGATACTACTTCACGGTTATGTAACTCCAAAGCCTCCAACACGTATTCTTCGGATATGTTCTTCATGGCTTCTGAGATCGTTTCCTTTTTCATATCAGATTCTCCTTTCGTAGAAACTTTCTTAGTCTTTCACGAGTTCGAAAAAGTTTCAGTGACACGGCCGATTCTTTAAGCCCCATATTCTGGGCTATAGTCTGAATCGAGTCCGACAGATAATATCTGCATACAAACATCTGGCGATCTTTCTTTTTGAGGGTTTTGAGAAAACGGTCAATCGCGTCTGAAAGGACGTCAGCCTCACATTCATCTACAGGATCAGCACCAGAAGACAGGCATGTTTCGAGTTCCTCAATAGCAACTTCGAAATTACTGTTACGCCTTGCCGCCGTGTTAAATCGGTATCGATCCAGTGCCTTGTTCCGAACAACGTTCAGAAAAAAAGCACGAAGCGACGTTGGCTTTTCAGGTGGGATCGAGTTCCATGTGGTGAACAGGGAGTCGTTTACACACTCCTCAGCATCCGGTCCGTTCTTAAGGATATTTGTGCAGATAACTTGCGCAAGTTTTCCATATTTGGTTGATAATTCGCTAATCGCCTGCTCCGAGCGCTCGAAGAACAGATCAATTATCATCTCATCTTCCATCTTGTCAGCTCCTTTTTTCGGTCTCACCTATTAAGACGTAAGAAGGACCGCAATATTTCACCTTTTTCGAAAAGAGAATTAAAAAAATTATACTATTGTCTTTAATGTCGGATAATTCAAGCTATTTAAGAAGTTCTTTACCTGATCGTTAAAGATATCATACTTCTCGATACTGCATACATGACCGCATTTCTCGATGAAGCACAAGGAAGCCTCGCTAAGCTTCTTATGTGTTCTCTTAACGCTATTAACGAACATGTAGTCTTCTTTACCGGAGATAAGGAATACAGGAAGATCATTCTCCTGGATATTCCTGATATAATCCTTAAGCTTAAACTGTGTCTTGAATAATTCAGAAAGCCACATCTTGAAAGCTAAAGACTTCATCTTGATAGATTCTCTGATGAAGAAATCCCTAGACTTCTTATGATTCTTATGCGGCATCATGATATTGGCAAACATAGGATAGAAGAGCTTCTTAGGGATAATGTACTTCAATCCTTCGATAGCAACCAGAAGCGACTTGTAGCCAAAGTTCAAATTCAAAACGAAACCTGCAAGAACGATAGACTTTACCTTCTCTTTGTAAAGATAAGCAAATTCCATCGCTACAAGTGTTCCTAAAGATAATGAGATTATGTTGACTTTATCGATATTCTCTTTAACAAGTACTTCGTTGATCTCGACAGCTGACCTTGTAAGAAGGTGCTTCGTCTTCTCGATCGCAGAACCGCCGTGACCTTCAAGATCTACTGCTACTACGTTGTAGTCCTGAAGATCCTTGATCTGATATTTCCAAGTATTGATACTTCCGCCTAAACCATGGATCAATAATACCCATTCATTAGAGTTATTGTCATATATTTTATAATTCATCCTAAACTCCTCCCTATCTTCAAGATACTATGTTCCACATCCCTTATAGTTTCATAGTAATCTATATACCTTTCAATCGATACAGAAAATTTAGGTAAATATGCGGTATTAATTTGATAGTCAAAGTAATTTACAATTCCTTAATAATTTACTAACTGAATCACAAATGTTTCTTGATCCTTGCTGAGATACCTTCAAGCTCAAGATTACGGTTACCGGTAAAGTAATACTTATCACCGTTGTGATCGATATGTCCTGCATGCCATGATGCGATATTGTTCATGATAGGATCATCGTTATACAAAAGCTCGACGCTTCTGCCACATGCCAGCTCTTCATTCTCGAGCCAGAATCTGCCGTTACCGCCACGGCGAAGCTTACCTGAGACCATAACATCAGCATTAAGTCTCTTGATCTGATAGTAAGCCTCTTCAAGTTCCTTACAGAATCGCTCTAATTGTTCCTGAACATAAAGCGTCTCAGCAGAAGGGATCAGATCAGGTATCTCGACCTGCTCCTGATCAAGGTATTGAGTCTTCTCGAAAAACTCCTCGATCTGGCTCTGCAAAGCATCAACCGATTTCAACCACTGGTCATAATTGATCATAATCGTACTCCCTTCTTTGTGAACACAAGAAAAAGAAAACTACCACTTAAATTTTATCTTATTTAATACCTGTTACGCCATATCTTTTTCGAAAATATGGAAAGGTTTTTGATATTTATTCGGAGTCTCTTTTATGAGCTTCCTGCTTCATCTCGTACATCGCCTCATCAGCCATTCTGAAGTACTCTTCATTCTCCAGATTGTTATCCGAATCGATGATAACATAACCGACGCTCACACTGAGCTTGAACGGAAGACTCAGATCTTCAGAGACCCTCCTGCACTTCTCGATTATCTCGGTTTTTATCTTATCCATATCTTCAGAAGCTTCGTACTTACCGATGATAACGTATTCATCACCACCATATCTTACAGCTTTCCAGCTACTCGGAACCGAAGACTTGATAACACTCGCGACAACCTTTATCGCAATATCACCCTGAAGATGTCCGTATTTATCGTTGATCATCTTCATTCTGTTGATATCAGCAACCATGATGACTGAATTAGTCTTCGAACTTCTAAGTTCATCAAGATAAGGGATCGCGATCTTCTCATAACCCATTCTATTATAAAGTCCTGTAAGCTCATCTCTTACCGAGATGTCAGCCAGAAGTTTATTAAGAGTCTCAAGCCTGATATTCTGTCTGGCTCTGATAAGACCAGCCGCGATGTGTCTGGTCAAAGAATTGATATAGAAATCCTTGACCATCCTGATATCATTCTTACTTACGTAATAACCTATACAATCGGCATCCATATGAAGCGGAAGGATCACATAAACAGCAGGTTTAGTTGATTCGGGATCATAATACGGAACAATATCAGATCTGTTGATGGTAAAGCTCGGAAGAGAGCTGCCGTCCCTCATACAGTAGACAACTTCTATCTTGTCACTATAGCTATCTATATTACATGGAATATCTTTCTCCATTGACTCAACGAATCTCTGATCCAAACAGATACAAAAATCGTTGCCTTCGTACGAATGCTCCTTCTCCCACAATAATGAGAATGCGTTATGGATAGCAGAATAAGACTTAACATTAGCGACGGACTCATCAAGTTCTATGAGATGCCAGTCAAAGATCGTTCTCTCTACAGGAATAAGGAAAGCTCTTCTCCTTGCTTCCTTCTGCATTATCAAAGCCTGCTCACCTATAGAACAGCCGCAGCTCTCACCAAGATCAAAAGTCGAATCGTAGACTATATCACCGAAATCAGGTTCACCATTCATCAGGCGGATAAGATTATCCATCGCCTTATAGCTTCCTGTCTCCCAGCCGCGATCTACAGATGTTAGGATAGGCGAAAAATGACTGCCGCTGGTGATATTATCAAATCCGGTGACCATCACATCTTCAGGAACCCTATAACCTGCCTTCTCAAGTACGATGCAGATAGCCAGAGCCATCGAATCGTTGGCACATACAAAGACGTCAGGAAGCTTGTCCATCTTGGAGATTATGTCCGGCATTTCCCTCTCGACAATAGCATAACTCCAACATCCTTCGAAAGAATTCTTCGGGTCGATCGTAAGTCCGTGCTTCTCCATCGTATCGGTTACAGCCTTATATCTCTCATTACTCTCATCGTTATCATGAGGACCGCCGATCCAGAATACATCCTTTACACCATGAACCGTGATCATATGCTCCATAAGTTCCTTCATACCATTAACATTCTCGGTCCTTATGCAGTTGATCCCATCAAGTGAATTCTCAAGACAAATAGCAGGGATACCTGCTTCCAAGATCTTATCGCGAAGTATAAGATTCTCACCGGCATTATTAAGTGTATTACCAAGCAGCAATACTCCGTCAAAATCCTTCAGATCCGGAAGATTAAGGATATTAAGCTCGCCAGCTATCTCAGCCTTTGTATTATCATAAGAAGTATATTCAAGGAAAATAAAAAGATCGATGTTATCCTCAGCAACACGCTTTCTGGCTCCGTCTAAAGCGAAGTCAAGATAATCGTCACTCCAACCGTTTGTAAATAAGGCGATCTTTCTCTTCATACAGACCTCCTGGATCATTCACTCTTTTATTTTATCAATTAGTCAGCTTATCTTCTACACTTTATGAAATATTTATATTAAATACATTTGATTATTTTAGAAAACACGAAAAACTGGATGTCTCAAAAGTGATTTAATTCACCGGGGGCATCTCTTTTAGAATGCGAGAATCCCTCTCTGTCAGTCATGAATATCCTACCTTAGGAAGGATCCTTAGACAGAGTCTTATCCTCTTTCCAACATGAGGTAGGATTTTTTGAAATACGGAATCTGTATTCCTTCGTCAGGTAGGAAAAACACACGGTCTTTATAAGTGTAATGACTTCTTTTATGACCTAATGTCAGTCTTCTGAATTTTTCTCGATCATCTTTCAGTCAAGTCCAAAGTTTTGTGTAAATTCCTTAAGTCAATTAGTTTGTTGTTTCCAACCCAGGTCCTAAGTGGAGCGTAGCGGAACAAGGGACCTGGGTTGGCTCGACTCGTTCGTTATCTTTAGGCTACTAAAGCTGCCCA
>JAGCGE010000133.1 GCA_017649745.1 Clostridiales bacterium
ATCAATTAATAGTGATATCCAGAATACTGCTAACAGCACCAGAGTTAACACTCTTTCTGCTATTGACATAGTTAATCATGCAAATGGACTAAAAAACTCATTAACCAGTGTATATGAACTGTTAGATCAAATACAACCATTAATTCCATTACAAAGTTTAAAAAATTCAGGCAAGTCGTTGCGCGAGTTTTTCGAGTTTGACATTTTCACATTTGTTACATATCTTGTATCATCTGACGGGAAAATTACAACTAAAGAAAGAGACTTTATGAATATCGCTTTCAACCATAATTGGAGCATTCAGGAATATGTCAAGCTGATCAATGATTTCCATTTGTATTCCAATGATTTTGCTCAGAATATTCCTGTAACAATTATGATAGTATCAGCATTCGATAAAGATACACAACTAAAGACAAACAAGGTACCAAGAATAGCTCCAATCTTAATGCAGTTATATCAAACAACCGGCAAGGTTGTTATCAATTTAGACGGAGAAACAAACGATAGGGAAACTTGTAATTTTAATGCCTACACAAATCGTTTGAACAGCTATATTATCAGCATAACGGGCGTATCAGGCATTAATCAGGTGGATGATCCAAACGAAGTTGGATATATCGACAACGCACAAAGCACAAACGCTCCTAGTAGTACTTCGCCGACAGTTTCAAATACAAACGTATATCCCGCTTCGATATATAAAGTTGGAAGTGATATCCCTGCAGGGAAATATAAGTTATTCTCTGATACTAGTGGTACTGCATACTATTCGTTATGCAACGACCCTAACGGAGACGATATTATCGCCAACGACAATTATTACAACCAAGCTTATGTTGATATCCACAATGGTCAATATCTCGAATTAAGCGACTGTCATGCTATTCCTTTAAAAGATGCTAAGATGTTCCAGGGAACATTATATGAAGACGGAGAATACCTTGTAGGGCAAGAAATAGCACCTGGAGAATACAAGGTGCAATCTAATCCTGGGGATGATGGATATTATTCCTTGGAAACATTCGGTCTCAATGGATCACGCGATATCGACTCGAATAGAACATTTACAAACAGTTCCTATGTTGCAATTAAGCAGGGACAAATTTTGATACTAAAAGACTGCACACTAAGCATGTAATATACATAATAGTCACATCTCGAACAATCGCAACCGCCACCTCATTTCAAGATTTCATATCTTGAAATACTCAATTATGGCATCCACTTCTTCATAGCTAACATATGCAGCTTGAGCGTGTATAGGCTTAGAGGAATCCGTTGCGGAATAGAGCATATCTCCAAAACCAAGTAATCTTTCAGCACCAGTGCGATCAATAATAGATTTCGATTCTCGACTATCTACCACAGTAAAAGAAGCTCTACAAGGCAGGTTGGCCTTAATTAACGGAGTAATAACGTTACTGCTAGGCAGTTGAGTTGAAAGAATAAGATGAATTCCTGCTGCACGTCCCATTTTAGTCAGAGATTCAACGACTTTCTCAAGTTCTTTAGGTGAAGCATCAATCATATCAGCATACTCATCGACGATAACGATCATGCGCGGCATTTTATCTTTATCAAGTTGCTTATCATTAAAAGAGCTTAGGTCTCTGGCATTTACTTCGCTAAATACCTTATAGCGTCTTTCCATCTCAACTTTAACCGCATTAAGAGTGAATAATGCCTGTTTAGGATTTGTTACTACTGGCATCATCAAATGAGGTATCTTGTTATAGCATCCAAGTTCAACCCTCTTAGGATCAACCATAACAAACTGTATTTCATCTGGAGTCTTTGTATATAACAAACTGATAATAAGATCGTTTAGAAAGGTGCTCTTTCCAGAACCTGTGGTTCCAGCCACCAACATGTGAGGGGTATCCGCTAAATCAAAGACGAAGGGTTTTCCCATTACATCAGCCCCTGCAGCTACGGGAAGCAAAGCCTCTGAATTAACAAATTCATCAGATTCCAAAATATTGCGCAACCCAACCAGTGGACGGGTAATGTTTTTGATGCCGACTTGAATAGTGAATTCGGTTTCTCCAATATTTTCTATCTCAACGGGACTTCCCAACTTTATCTCCAGGTCAAGACGAAGATCTTTGATTTTCTTTACACTTACACCCACATCAGGCTGGACATCAAACATTATTGCGAAAGGTGTCCGTCTAGTGCTAATTATTGAAGCACCAACTTCAAACGCTTCTAAATTCTTGGTCAGAATATCCTCCATCGACTTGGCAAAATCTAATTCAGTAAATTGATTTTTCTCTTCACGAAGCTGTAATAAATTGATTGGAAAGTTATGATTCATTATTCCTTGCCTCCTGTCTCGGTGTCAGTTGAGGATCTTCTTGGACTAAATCGTTCATAGGTATCAAAATCAGTAACACCTTCGACCTCTTCCTTCTTCTTTCTAGTTCTTTTTTCAATCTTATCAGGTTTGGTATATGTTATCTCTTCGGATTCCGGACCCTTATCTTTAAAACTCGGATTAAGAGACCTTTCCTCAGCAAGCTGTTTTTCTCTTTCAAGAATGTCCATTACCGTTGATATTTCTTTTTTGCTGTTATCCCACCAATCCATTGTCCAGATACGGTGTAATTTCCAACCGAGCCCCTGCAATATACTGATCTGAGATAATTCACGATCTTTAGTAGTCGAAGCCATTCTATACGAGTCTCCATCAAGTATGATACCCAGCAAGTACTCATCTTCATCAAAAGGATTAATAACAGCAATGTCAATTTTCATATTAGAAGTACCAATATTACGCTGTGTTCTATATCCAGCTGTTTCAATAGCCGAGCAAAGCTTTTGGGTAATACCATGAGTCTTCAAATCATCATCATAAAGCTTGTTGGCAAGGATGCCATTCTTAGCATAGAACAGAAAATCCTTTAGACCCAATACGCCCTTGGCATTCGTCTTGTTGGTGTCGATCATATCTGATGTCATGGATGAGAATACAATCATATCCTTACGAGCACGGGATACAGCTACATTGAGACGCTTCCAACCACCTTCTTTATTGAGAGGGCCAAAATTATACAAAATCCTTCCGTTCTCATCAGGACCGAAACCTATGGAGAAAAGAATAACATCTCGTTCATCACCCTGAACATATTCTAGGTTTTTCACAAAAAGAGGTTCCTCCGGTGAACTGTGCGCCCAGATATCAAATTCTGGATCCTTTTTATATTCCTCATCCAAAAGGTCTTCTATTAATTCTCTCTGCTTCATATTAAAAGTGACGACACCAATGGTCTGTTTTTTTAATTCATCGTTATGATATCTACGCAAGATCTCATTTACGACAGCTTCGCCCTCCTTATAGTTCTTATTGCCTTTTTCCCGACAATAAATACCATTGATAGTACAGAGTTTGACATGTCTTTCACGGTCATTAACAGATGGGAATGTAAGCATTCTCTCGTCATAGTATTCTTTATTACTAAATGCAATTAACGATTCATGACGGCTTCTATAGTGCCACTTCAAATGCGTTTCTGGCATTCCGAGAGCCAAGCAGTCATCGAGAATACTATCGAGATCTTCCATTTCAAGATTCTCTTCATCAAGGAAAGAGCTTGCAAAGAAACTTGTAGGAGGCATCTGATTCGGATCACCTACTATAATTCCGTCTTTACCTCTTGCCAACGCACCAACAGCTTGACTTGTCGGAACCTGTGAAGCCTCATCAAATACTACTATGTCGAACAAATCACTACTAATAGGTAGATACTGCGCAACTGACATCGGGCTCATCAATAAGCACGGGCAAAGTCTTGTGAGAATATGCGGTATTTGTTCAAACAGAGTTCTTATTGATAATCCTCGACCATTGTTGCTTATTGCCTTTTTCAGAAGGGTAAGTTCTCGTGCTATTACGTCATTTTCATATGGAGAAGGAAGATTCTGAGTTAATCTGCAGAACATCTCTTCCTTTGTAAGTGCAAGAAGTTCTTCCTCAGCCTTCTTATACTGATTGATCTTATCGTTGAACACAAGACCACTGAAAGAGTTCAGAATCTTGGCTTCTTCGATATAATCCCAGATCAAGGCCTTATATACTGCCTTGAAGTGCATCGATTCTAATTGATCAACTGGAACACCATCTTCATAAGCCTTACATAAATCTTCAAGACCATATTCGACGCATTCTTTTCGAACTGATTGATAGTTCATCCAATCATGCAACTCGGATTCATGATGATCAATAACATCTATGATCTTTCTTCTCGCGTCAAGCCAGTTTTCACTATCATTAAGATCAGGCTTAAGTAAGTTAGTAAACTCATCATTCTTTGCAGCAAAGTCATCGTAAACCATAATGAATGAAGATGCAGCACTCTTAATCTTATCGATCTCATCTACTGAACTAATACCAGATGATAACTTAATTTCCTGGAAATCTTTTGAGATTTTCTGATAATCGTTTACTTCCTGCGAAATCTGTGAAATCTGTTCTGGATCAACAGAAATCTTGGCAAATGCCTGCAATTCAGTTTTTACAACTTCTACAGCTTTAGTCTTTCCTAAGAATTTCTTCTGGGCATCAGCATATCTTCTGCTAATATCTTGTAGATTCGCAGAAAGAATACTCTCATTATACTTCTGGAAGAAATCTTCCTTGGCTGTGTCATATGCCTGAGATGCCAGCTGATACTTAAATATCAATTCATGTTTCTTATAGTAAGGATTAGAATTCAAACCTGAATCATCTGCATTACCATTCAACGCCTTAGCTAAGGCTATAAAATGTTGCCAATCCTCGCGGCTTACAGGAAGAACGTCACCTAACACTGTTGCATATTTCTTTCCTTCATCTTCGAGAGCATCCATAGCCTTCGGGAAGTCATAGATCATATCTTCCAAACGTTTTCTCATACTGTGCTCATAATCAGTTTGCTTTACAAATGATAGAGGATTATTCTCAATCGTATCCAAAGCTGATCCATACGTAGAGAGTTTTGCTATTAGAACACGGATTCTATCAAAATCTTCTTC
>JAGCGE010000134.1 GCA_017649745.1 Clostridiales bacterium
CTGTAGCAAGCATAGGATCGAGAACTATTACATCACGCTCGGAGATATCCTCAGGAAGTTTACAGTAATACTCTACAGGCTTTAATGTCTTAGGATCTCTATAAAGACCAATATGACCTACTCTTACGTTAGGGATCAATGTAGTAAAACCATCTACCATTCCAAGACCTGCACGAAGGATAGGAATAACAGCGAGCTTCTTACCTGCGATAACGTTTGTCTTAGCAACTGCAACAGGTGTCTCGATCTCAACTTGCTCAAGAGGAAGATCTCTTGTTGCTTCATATGCCATAAGCATAGCGATCTCAGAAACAAGTTCTCTGAATTCTTTGGTAGAAGTGCTCTTGTCTCTCAAGATAGAAACCTTGTGCTGTATCAATGGATGATCAAATACAAATACGCTATTATCCATAAATTACCTCCGTTTTCCTAATCCTTATAGAGTTTACCACTATATAAATAAAAATGATGTAAGATATTCAATCTAAATTATTATTTAAATTGTTCTTCTTCCTGTTTTTTGATGTCATTTACGCGAACTGCATGACGCTCGCCGGCAAACTGCTCATCAAAGAAAGCATCGACCATATTAAGAGCTACGCCCTGGCCAACTACTCTTGCACCCATAGCAAGGACCTGACCGTCATTATGCTGTCTTAACATCCTTGCCATATATTCGTTGGAGCAAAGTCCGCAGCGGATACCCTTGAACTTATTTACAACGATCGAAATACCGATACCTGTACCGCAGATAGCGATTCCTCTTTCTGCCTTACCGCTCAATATGTCATTAGCAAGAGCCTGACCAGCTTCAACGTAGCTATATGGCTCTGTACCGCTTACTGCACCCTCAAGGATAACTTCATATCCTTTGCTCTCCAAATGTTCCTTAACCTTGATCTTCAGGTCGTAACCTGCGTGATCTGATGAAATAACAACCTTCATATTTCCTCCAAATGATCAGATTTTGTGATGAATATGCTTAAAAGTACTCTTGTGTGAAGCATAATCAGCAACGATCTGTCCGTTACCGATAAGCTTGTACTTATAAGAAACAAGTCCTTCAAGACCTACAGGGCCTCTTGCATGAAGCTTACTCGTGCTTACGCCGACCTCAGCACCGAATCCGAATCTGAATCCGTCCGAAAACCTTGTTGAACAGTTAACGAAGCAGCAACCGGAATCAACAGAGAGCGTAAACTTGTCAGCCTTGGCCTTATCTGTTGTGATGATCGCATCAGTATGTCCTGAACTATATGTATTGATATGATCGATAGCAGCATCGATATCTTCAACGATCTTAAGAGATACCTTGTAATCAAGATATTCATGATGCCATTCGGTAACCTTCTCAAGTCCATACTCTGAACTGATCTCATCATCACCGAACATCTCAACATTAAGTTCCTTAAACTTAGCTACGAGCATCGGAAGGATCTTATCCTTTATCTTTCTGTCGATAAGAATAGTCTCTGTAGCATTACATACAGAAACGTACTGAGTCTTACAATCAACAAGGATATTCATAGCCATGTCGATATCAGCATCCTCTGATACGTATGTGTGACATACACCATCTGCATGACCCATAACTGCGATCGTTGTATTCTGCATGATGTACTGAACGAAAGCATTGGATCCTCTAGGAATGATAAGATCGATAAATTCACTCAAGCCAAGCATCTCATTAACATCTGAACGTGTTGTGATGAGATAGAGCCAACCTTCCGGAAGACCTGACTTGATACCTGCGTCGTAAATTACCTTAGCAAGAACAGCATTAGTGTTAAATGCTTCAGAGCCACCCTTGAGGAATACCGCATTACCGCTCTTAAGACACAAGGATGCGATCTGAACCAGTGCGTCAGGCCTGGATTCAAAGATTACACCGATAACGCCGATAGGACATGTAACTCTATAGAGTTCAAGACCGTCGTCAAGAGTAGTATGTAATGATAACTTGTTAAGTGGGTCTTCAAGACTTATAAGGCTCTTGATACCTTCAGTAACATCGCTAAGCTTAGTCTCGTCGAACTTAAGTCTCTTGAGGAGCGGAGTTGCAAGACCTGTTTCTTCACCCTTAGCAAGATCTTCCTGATTAGCTTTGATGATCTCATCTTTGGAATCGAGCAAAGCTGCTGCAATATTCTCTAATGCCTTGTTTTTAAGCTCTGCAGAAAGACATGCAAGTTCTCTTGATGCTTTCTTAGCCTTAGCGGCATTGACAGACATTTCACTCATTTAGGATGACCTCCCAAAATTTTTAATCATTATACCAAAACAACCGAGAGTTTTTGTAATCTATTTGAAATTTTTAGGCATTTTCTTATATATGACCAATAGTTATCCACCGTTTCAGCGGCACTTGTGCACCATGCACAACCAATCGCATATTGAATTGTGCAGTATGTAGCGATATGACTTTTACCCACCTTTTTCCACATCCAAAAATGTGGATAATGTGGATAACTCGGTTGATAAACCAAAGACAACTATTTCATTTTTTGACATCGTTCTATGCACTGATATAAGCGGATTTAAGAAAACTCTTGACTTTTGTCTCAAAACAATTACACAAATGTTACAGAAATGTTAACGGCTATTATTGGTGGTTTGCGAGGAAAAGAACAAAGTTTCTCAAATAGTGTGTCCACCACACACGGACAGGAAAAATTCATTTTTAGCTTGCATACTACAGATTTTGAAGATTTGCATTTTTCTTGCTTAAGAAAACGTTCTGCCTTATAATCTCGGATATGAATATTGTAATTACTGCACTTTTCGGCCTAGAGTCGCTTGTTAAGGAAGATCTTCTTGCGATCGGATATAAAAAAGAGAACATCACTGTAACTGACGGTGTTGTTACACTCGATTCTGCCGACATTAATCTCGCCTCCGACGTTGCCTCCGTAAATATGTGGGTAAGACGCGGAGAGAGAGTCTTTTTCGAAGTCGGGTCCTTCCCTGCTTCGACTTTCGATGAATTTTTCGACATGACTAAAAAGATCCCTTGGAACGAATTTATTCCAAAGGATTATGCATTCATAGTAAACGGCTATTCCAGAAAGTCTAAACTTTTCGGAATAAGCGCATGTCAGAGCCTTGCAAAGAAAGCTATCGTAAGTAGTCTCAACATCTCAAGGAACAAGGATGAGAGCGCACCTGTATACGAAGACAGGAATCTCGGTGAAGTAAGGATCACTTTCGGAATCGTTGAGGATAAGGTCAGATTCATGATCGACACCTCAGGTGACGGACTTCATAAGAGAGGATATAGGCCTCTTACCCACGAGGCTCCTATTAAAGAGACTCTCGCAGCAGGTATGGTGTCACTTGCACACTATCGCCCATTCAGTTCTGAAGCCCTCGTAGACCCTTTCTGCGGAAGCGGTACGATACTTATCGAAGCAGCTTTGATGGCACTTAATATCGCCCCTGGAAAGAACAGGCATTTTGCTTATGAGAATCTGCCTTACATCGGACCTAAAGCTTATGACCTAGCGCGTGAAGAAGCTATCTCTATGGAAGAATCAGATCCGATGGATGACATCTTCTACTTCGGTTCTGATATCGATCCTAAAGCAACTCAGAACGCAAGACAGAATGCTAAGAATGCCGGTGTCGAAAGCTTCATAAGATTCGATACTTCTGATGCCAAAGACAGGACGATCAGTAAACTTAACGAGCTGACAGGCTTTGACAGGCACCTGATCCTCACTAACCCGCCATACGGTAACAGGCTCCTTACTCAGGAAGAAGCCGACAAGATATATAAGCTTATCGGTTTTAACTACCTCACCAAGAAGGGACTTTGTAAAAAAGGCGTAAGGCTCTCGGTCATCACACCGGATGACTCTTTCGAAAAAGCAAACAGAGCAAAAGCGGACAAACGAGTAAAGCTTTATAACGGCAATACGAAATGTCAATTGAATAATTATTTTAAGTTAGATAAAGAAACAGCTTCCGAGTGATCTCAGAAGCTGTTTC
>JAGCGE010000135.1 GCA_017649745.1 Clostridiales bacterium
GGCTTCGGTCTCGGTGGAGACTGGGCATTGATACTGCTTCTGCTCGTCCTCGGCGGTGGCTGGGGCGGTTTCGGAGGCTTCGGCATGGGCGGCGCTATGATGGGTGCCGGAATGATGGGAATGGACTTCCTGTACCCGTGGCTCAACAACAGCCAGAACATCAACGATGGCTTCCGTGATGCACAGCTCCACGACTCAGTGACATCTATTCGTGACGGCATCTCCAACCTCTCGACTCAACTCTGCAACTGCTGCGGCGATATGCAGCTCGGAATGGCTAATGGCTTTAATTCCGTTAACAACTCCGTATTCAACGCCCAGTCAAACATCTCTCAGCAGCTGAATGCTAACGAGATCGCATCTCTCAACCGTTCTTTCGCAGAGCAGACCGCGAATTCTCAGGGATTCTACAACACGAATTCCAACCTTGCTGATCTGAAGTACACGGTCGCTACCGAGAACTGTGCAGACCGTTACGAAGCAGCTCAGAACACCCAGAACATCATTACCGCGATTACGGCAGGCGTTCAGTCGATCAAGGATGATCTCTGTGCAGACCGTCTGGCAGCGGCTCAGAGAGAAGTCGACGCAGAGCGCAGAGAGAACGTCAATCTTCGTTCTCAGCTCAATATGGCTCAGCTCGCTGCTTCCCAGATTGCTCAGAACTCCACTATTACGGATTCGGTCTATAATCGCCTGCGCGACTGCCCCGTGAGCACTGTTCCGGTTTATGGTTCGCAGCCTATCTTCACTTGCCCCGTCAATGTCGCTAACAGCAATGGATGCGGCTGCAACGGCTTCAATTAAGGCGGTGATGGTCGATGGCTGCCGAATACAGCATTGTTGCGAATCAGACAGTACCGCCGAATCAGCCTGTCGTGTTCCTTGATTCTCCTTGCCCTTGTAACGAGGGCTTCATCTTCAAAAAGAATGGTGGCGCATTTCTTCTCGCCTCGAATGCTCCCGATAGCAACACCTGCAATTGCGGTTGCGGCTGTCGGAGACTGTACTATACTGATTACGGAGTCGAACTTCATATGAACGTTGAGATTCCTGAGGGTGGTACAGTCGAAGAGATCCAGTTCGGTATCGTCGTCGATGGTTCGATCGATCCGGCGAGTGTAATGCGTACCACACCTTCTGCCGTAGAGGTCGCAGACAATATCGGTACCGGCATCATTGCGAGTGTACCCAGTATTTGTGGCTGTGACAGTCTGTCAGTGGTCAACCTCAGCACCCAGCCGATCACTATTACCAATGGTGCGCTGAAGTTTGACTATGATGGCGTTCGAAGAATAAGATGAGAAAGGAGATATTACCATGAGTATGCAGACTTACTACAATATCAAGAAGATGCTTTGCCGAGAGCTTGACAACTATGGCGACAGAGGTCAGATCAAAGACATGGAAGAGCTCAGGACCATCGATATGATCACACATGCTATCAAGAGCGTATCCACTATCATCGCGATGGACGAAGCCGCGTATGAGGGCGCTTCTGGTCACTATCCGCCGTTCATGTTTGGCGGCAGATCCTTTGATGAGAGCGGTTTCTCCAGTCGGGAGAGTCGTGAAAGCGGTCGCTCCAATGCCCAGCGCAGGAACGCCATGGGTCAGTTCTCCAGAGATGGGAGCTACGATGAGCGTTCTATGCGACGTTCTCGTGACAGCGGGATGGCTGACGAGCTCAGAGAGCTGATGTATCGAGCAAAGGACGACGAAACCCGAATGAAGTTCAAGAGATTCATTATGGATCTTGAAGAGGACTGATAGAGGAAATAGGACGTCATACGAAGTGTACGATTCGTACTCTACTCATACACTTCCGCTCGAAAACCGCGTAAATACGTGTTGTCAGGAATGACTGGGAGATGCCCGAAGAGGCTTGAACAGTGCTGAAAATCGCGTAAATACGTATATGAAGAAGCCGTTAAGAGTCGTGAAAAGCGCTCTTAACGGCTTTATTCATACACTATTCCTACACCTCATCTTAGTTTTTCCATCTCTGATTGTAGCCAAGTGAAGTCTCGTTTGGTGTATACTCGCTCTGTCAGGTCACTAATAATGTGTCCGACGATTCGTTTGATTGCGTATTCGTCCATTTTACATTCTTTCGCTTTCGTTACGAATCGGACTCTACAATCGTGAGGGGTGTGATCCGGTAATCCCACACGTTCGATTTCCTTGTGAAACGCATAACGATATTGCTCGTAGGTCATCTCTCCAAAAAGAAACACCGGTTCAGAGTTAGACATATATCGTTCTATGATGGTGTATATCTTACTGTGAATCGGAATCTTTCTGTCTCTTCCTGCATCGGTTTTAGATCCACCGGTGATGGATTTACTGATCAGATCGACGTCTTCTTTTCGTATATTACAGAGTTCGGTCGGTCTCCAACCAGAATAGCACTGGATTATCGCCATGTCTATCCATATACTTTCACCGACATGAGACCATAGAACCGCGATCTCATCATCAGAAAAAGTGTGATGGGCTCCAGTGCTTGTTTCTTTACTCTTATCTACCTTTTCGATCTTGAAATCCCGAGCATAGTTGTGTTCGACAATCTCATATTCGACGGCATAATCAAACATCATGTTCAAAATCATCTTCATCAATGTCTTATTGCCATTTGAAGTATCCGACTGTTCGATCATGGTTCTCATATGACGAGCACGGACGTCAATCACTTTCATAGAGTATATTTCTGTACAGTGAGCCCATGCGCAACGTATATTCTTGGCGCTATCGGCAGATTTTAGCTTCTTGAAATGATTCTCAGACCAGCGGTCAAATAGTTCGCTCATGGTGATATCGTTTGAAAAATCGTATGGGTTACGGTTATACTCGACTAACGCCGCATAAGCATCATTATATGTTTCAAAATACGCTTCGGGCTTTAATAGCTTACAGATGGGTTTTCCTTCTTCGGTCTTTCCGACTGTAACCATCGCCCGAAACGGTTTTCTGAGAGCTTTCCCTTTTATCTCGGTTATTTGACCGAAACCATTCGGTAGGCGCTTTCGACGGTTTTGTCGAGGGCGTCTTTTTTGTTTCTCTTCAGGTTTCATGGGATAACCACAATGAGGACAGCTGATGGCTTTATCGCTCACTTGAAGCTCGCATTCAGGACACTTTATCAGCATTCCTACACCTCCATTCATACACCGTATTATACCATATGGGTGTATGAATGTCAATACTCCTACACCGATTTAGACCTCTTTTGATAGTATTACACCCAGAAGTCGTTCGATCATGGCGTCCTTGTTCTCTATCATAGCATCTCTTCGGTCAATACGGACATCCTTGAGTGATATCTGCTCTTTAAGGAAGTCCAGACGTCTGCGATAGGACTCTTCTATTCGATTCAACTGTGCTTCAAGTTCTGAAATACGGTCTGATTTATATGCAAGGATGGACTTTAGAGCATCTACTTCGCTGATTGTGGCTGTGTCAGTTTCACTATAGATACCGAGAACGGCCGTAGCAATCGGTTTCAGGGTGTTTTCGTATTGAAAACCAAACTCTTCTGAACCATCCGAAAAAACACGTTTTACCGTCGATAAACTCACATACTCACCGTTCTGTTCGACCATATCTACGATCTTTTGATACGATAAACCATTCTCTTCTCGCACCCTTTTCAACTTAGTTACAATATCTGAGATTGTTTTCTGGTTCATTTTTTCACTCCTATTTCGTACTGTTTTCGACCGTGTTTCGGTCTTGTTTTGTTTGTGGATTTATGTTAAGATATAGCTGTCAGCAGGACAGGCAATCTTGCTACTAACTCTGGTAAACGTTATACTACTAAACTCACTACAAGTCACACTACGGTATTCAGAGCACGTTCCAGTAATCGTCATGGTAAGCCTGTCTTGCTGATATTTTATCATATTATATACTATCTTGTCAATAGGAAATATAAGAAAGGTAGGGATTTCATTGCAGAATTAGCAGTTGGGTCTGTTCCGATAGCAGTAGTCGCTAAGGTGTATGGTAAAGATGCCTCATGGGTGCGAGCCGGGATAATCGCCGGATGGTTGCCCATAGGAACTGCTACCAGAGCGGGAAAGAAGATTACGGACATATCAGAGATGGATTCCAAGAAAGGTCGCATTAGTTATTACATATCTCCGAAGCTGCTGTACGAAGAAACAGGATATATGTGGGATGGTACAAAGTAATGCGCGAATTTTGCAAGGCGTATTATGAGAAGACTGATATGGTGTAATTGGAAGCACACAATCGAAAGATTGAGGCGAGGGTTCGAATCCCGAACAGCTTCTTATTTTTCTTTTTTTTTGAAAGGAGTTTACCATGGGCAATGCAACGCAGACGGCGGTGTCACAGAAGAACCCGTTCTGGATTCCGAAGAACCGCTACTATGAACTCAAGTATTTCTGTCTCCAGTTTTGGGATTGGCAGAAGCGACGGGCGCAACTCGATGGTTTGGCTACGAGAGAGAATCGCGAACCGACTGAATTCGAGGCTATCGAACGGGCAGAACTTGATGCGAAGATTCGTCAGGTCATGAATAATGCACGGCTCGCGGCACATCAGTACGACGATATTCTGCTTACAGGTGTGACGAAAGGACTCAGCTACGACGCCATGGCTACCAAGAAAGTCCTGCCGATCGCAAGAGATGCGTACTACACGATTTACCGTAAGTTCTTCTATCTCCTCGATGGTGCGCGAAGATAACATCCTCGATTATGAAGACGAGTCTACCGTTGACCGTCAAAATAAAAGGAGGTATTTTTATGAAAGACACGTTTTACGTCATTTACATGGTGGGAATCGGATACCGCGTGGTCCGGAAAGACGGACTGATCGTATGCGGTAAATCGTTTGGTAAATATATTCCGTTTTGGAATGACCGCCAAGCGAGAAACTGCTATTGTCAGTTAGAGGAAGAAGGGACTAAAAGCGACTGCATCCGATACATGAAAGAACAGGTGATGAGGCAAGTGGCAAATAGAGATACAAGTAAAAGAAGAAAGAACCGTCCGACGGTAGGCAGAAGAATCAGAGGATTGAGTCAGCAATGACTCTTTCCTTTTCGCGCGAAGATAACATCTTTCTTTATAGAAGGAGGTGTTCTTATGGGACGAACACAAGAAGAGATTAGACAGATCGCTGACGAAATCAAATTTAATGTCGGCAAGGTACTTGACATCGAGTATTGCATGAGAGAATACAATAAAAAAGGTATGGGCTTATGCGGCACGATGACAATGATTGGCCTCGCCATGATTATCATTGGTATGAGCAACGATCCGACTATTAAAGGAAAGCTTGACCGTATAAGAGAACACAAAGAGATGGAGGAGCACTCATAACGGGTGCTCTTTCTCTTTTCTCTTATTTTCGCACGAGGCTACCCGTAATCTGTGATATTATAGTAAGGGAGGTAAAAGGCATGGTAATCTATGTGATTGTTGCGGCGGTGTGCCTGGTTGTCGGATACATCGCTGGACGGGCCATCACGAAGTCCGCTTACCGTTACAAGAGAATCGGTAAGCTGCGTATGGACGACTCTACCGGCGATCCGTATCTGTTTCTCGAACTGTCAACCCCGGTCGAGATTGCTCTGGAACAGAAAGAAGTCGTC
Organism: Clostridiales bacterium; assembly: GCA_017649745.1. The sequence continues at coordinate 5,624 of JAGCGE010000135.1, forward strand.
ATGGAAGTCGATCTGACACCCATCACCGATACGCACGATTAACAAGCGCTATTATGGACCGAATGGTTCAATATTTTTTGAAAGGAGAAGATTCATATGGCAATGTATGAAAATTCTGAAGCACTGGACAAGGAGATTGAAAGACTCACACAAAAACTTTCAACCCTCGATCCTATTAGCGAGGAGTATAAGGCTGTGAGGATCAGTCTCGACGCACTTTACAAACTGAGAAACGATCAGTATAAAGTGGATACGGAGGATCTTGAGAAACGTGAAAGAGAGGAAGCAGAGCTTAAGCACAAAGCCGAGGAACTCGAAGTACGTCGTCAGGAACTCGCTGCTGCTGAGAAGCGGATGGAAGCAGAAGCTAAGCAGAAGGGAGATGAACTTGCTGTTAGAAAGCAGGAAATCGCCCTTGCTGAGAAGAAGCTTGAAGCCGAATCTAAGCAGAAAGCAGAGGAAAACGACACGAGAACTTACGAGATTCAGCTGAGCGAGCAGATGCACGCCGACGAAATCAAGTCTCAGAAAGCCAACCGTGTTCATGACTATATCGTTACCGGTGTAAACGCTGTGGTCGGGATTGCTAAACTTGCGGCAGTGATTGGCTTTTCGCTGATGGTTAGCGAACAGGGCTACAAGTTCGAAGAGTCTGGGACTCCCACAAGCCAGACGTTCAGGAATGGGATGAAAAATGCTATGGATCTCGTTAGAGATCAGTTCAAGAAGTGAACAAACGGTCGGAAGAGCTCGCGTATTATGCGCGGGCTTTTCCTTTTTGCGCGGTTTCTGCATGGTATATTATGGCAATAGAAGCTTAATATATCATGGAGGTGTTTATTATGACAAACTTTGATGCGACTCAGGCATGGCTCGAAGCTAATATAAACGCGCATTATTCGCTATTATGTATCGCGAAGCAGCGCGGATATACATCATTAATCGAGCAGGATGAGAAGAACCTTAAAGACGCATGGGCACTATATAAAGAATATATGGAAAGCAAATACCACGAAGAGCTCTAACAAGGGCTCTTTCATTTGCGCTAAATCCACACCATATATTACGGAGGAAAAGAGCTCTTAACCTCTTGAAATATACCTCGGATTATGGTATACTAGCTATAACTGAGGAACGAAAGGAGGTAATCGGGCATGAACGACAAACTTCGTAAAGCACTGGAAACGGGCAAGTATCCGTGCATGGAGTGCGATTCGCTCATGATCTTCGAGGACGAGAAGTGGAAGGATTCGCTCGTTTGCGAAAACTGCGGATATAGCTGTAAGCTCGACGACTATGGTCTCGATGCAACAGAAGTCGACAGGCGGCGTATCACGGAGGTCGCAGGCGAGATTGAAACCAAAACGGAAACGTACGAGGAAATCTACGGCGATAATGACTGATTAACCGGAGAAGAGTCTGTGTGGTGACGATCACACGGGCTCTTTTTCTTTTCTCCTTCGCAATATTTGCATGGTGCTTTATGGAAAGGAGGGATCGTCATGAATGAATTTCTTAAAAAAGCGTTTGATTTATACGGTCCATTAACATTCGATGAAGCATGGGATGTAACCAAACACGAGGAACGAGCATTTGACAAAGCGACAATAGCAATATTTTGTCTATGCGGAACAATCCTACGTCTCGGTTATCTTACGATTAAAGCAATTATCGAGTGGTTATTGGAAATGATAAGCGCTGTAAAAGTGGTTATCATGGCATTCAGATCCGAAACTGAAGAGGAGTCCTAACAAGGGCTCTTCTTTTCGCCTTCGCAATATTTGCATGGTGCCTTATGGAAACCAAACCGTCAAATATTGAGAGGAGGAGAAACCATGAAAAATTATGTGAAAAAAGCAATGTGGTTCATAACTAACGGTGATGAAGAAATATCCGATATAATCGTGATTTCTGGAGTAATATCTATCATACTCGATGTTTTGATGCGAAATTTGCGCGGAATCGAAACAATAGAACAATGGATGATATGCTTCCGGATTCATTCGGTGATATACGCGATTTTCTTATTCGCCTTATGGTTACGAGTTGCCAATAATATGATTCAATGGTTAAACGAAACTGTTGGCGACGATGAGGAATTCGAAGAGGAGTCCTAACAAGGGCTCTTCTTTTCTCCTTCGCATCTTTTACATGGTGTGTAATGAGAAAGGGGTGATTATGATGAAAATTACATCGTTACTGATGGTAATAGCATCGATAATAATCTTAATTTGGGAACCAGAAGAGTCCTGACAAGGGCTCTTCCTTTTTTCTTCGCGAAATTTGCATGGTGTATAATGGAGATATACGATGCTCCGGAATCGAAAACCAATAAGGAGGAAAATATTATGACTATCAACATTTTCAAGAGACCGGAACGGAAGGAAAGAAAGGTTATCATCATTAGTGAGGGTCCCTTTGGTATCTACGTGGATACAAAGCGGACATACATGACTGATGACGACTGGGATCTCTGGAAGTTCAACAACATCGAAATGAAGAAGGTCGATTACCGCTGGATCGATGCCGACACCATCGCAATTATCAAGGAAAAGAAGGAAGAGAAGAAGGAGGAGAAGTCCTAAGGGGCTTCTCTTCTTCTCTTTGTTTTTACGCGAAATTTGCAAACTATATAATGGAGAGACAGTTAGCTCAGTTGGGAGAGCACTAGATATTCTAGGGGTCGCAGGTCCGAATCCTGCACTGTTTCTTTTCATATTTTTATTTTTAAGAAAGGATGAAAGGTCATGGATGAAATGAAACTTACAAGTAAACTGATGAGAGGTGTGGCGGCAAAGCTTATCCGTAACATGTTCAAAAAGAAGTTCGGATGCGAAGTAAAGCTCAACCTCAACGACTTCTATGTGACGTATGACGAAACGACTGCAAGTGTGCATATCGACGTAAATGCGCAGATGGATAAGGACAACCTTGAGAGTGTGCTGATTGACGCCGGACTGCTGTAAACGCGAAATTTACATCGTGTTTAGTGGAAAGGAGGGATCCGTATGAAAAAAGCTATTATGAAATGGCTCTGGATCAGCATCACATGCGCGTGGAGCTGGGCATTCGGAGCATTATGGGGATTCATCATGGGATCCAATTCGAACAAATGAAACCATGAAAGAGAACTTGTTACGAGTTCTCTTTCGCTTTTCTCGCGATTTTTGCACCTTGTATAATGGACCGAAAGGTTACATTATTACAAAAGGAGCGATCATTATGCTTAACACAGAGGTAAGGATAAGCCAGGAGAAACCGGCGTTCGTACTCGGATCAGGCAGAAAGGTACTTATGGTAACGTTCGACGAGGTGAGATTCGCTGATGTCGGAAGAACATGGAAGCACGTAATTGAAGCTACCATGGGATTCGGCGGCGAGATCACTACGGCGAAACTTATCGACAAGGATGATAACGGAGCACTGATCAGAGTGGAGACGAAAGAAGACAACAAGGATGACAAGACCACTGATCTGGTATATGTGGAATTCCTGAAGTGATGAAACCACGGACCGGAAAAGGATTTGGAAACAAGTCCTTTTCCATTTTCGAAAGGAGAAAAATTATGAAGTACAAGCATGTTTACGCGGCACACGAGGCAAGAATGTGGGTAATGACCATCATCTCCGGCGTGAGTGTGGCAGCATCCATTCTCGCTGCTAATCCGGAGCTTAAGGAGAAGCTCAAGAATGCATTCAAACCGAAGAAGAAAATCCGTATCGTGATTGTGAAGGAGGATTAACCATGAATATCCAGAAATGGCTGTCAAAGAACTCTTCTGGAATTCTTAGCTTTGTGGCCTGTGTAGGCGTTGCTGTAACAGCCGTACTGTCCTACAAAGGTGCTATCAAGGCTCAGGAGACCATCAAAGAGTGGACCGAAGAGAAGCACGAGGAGCTTACAACCGTTGAAAAGGTTCAGGCATCGGCTAAGCACGTCGTACCGGCAGCCGTTGCTGGTGCTGCTACCATCGGCTGTATCGTAGCCTCTCATAAAATTGATCAGAAGCAAATCGTGATGCTTACCGGTGCAGTCGCTGCTGTGAGTAAGAAGTACGACGATTACCGTAAGGCCAATATCAAGGTCAATGGTAAAGAGGCACATGACAAGGTGATGGAAGAGATCGCTGTGGAGAAAGCACGGGAAGGTCGTATCACCGGCGAGAGCATGTTTACCATCTGCGATCTGAATTCCAGCCTTGATGGCGAAGAACGGCTCTTCTATGACGCGATTACCGAAACATATTTCACATCTACACTGTCTAGAGTCTTGGATGCGGAATATCACATGAACCGCAACATGCATGTCGAGGGCGGTTGTCCTGATCTCACGGTGCAAATGTGGTGTGATTTCCTCGGTATCGACAACAAGAAGCATGATAAACGCGGATGGACGTATTGTGACTCATATCAATGGCTTGATTTCACCAACAGTGACCCCGTGGACATTGGTGATGGTATGGAATGCATCATTATCGACTGTGTATGGGAGCCAATCGAAGATTATGAGGACTTCGATATGTTCGAAGATTGGCCACTGAAAGAGCCGACAAAGCTGCCCGAAATCCTTACGCGAAAACAGCAGACACTGTAATGGAAAGGGGGTATCCGTATGGCTAACAATGGCAAAATCATTAACGGACGACTCGTATTGAAGACCATTAGTCTTGTTGCTACAGCTATTGGATTCGGCGCTCAGGTGCTGAATACTTGGGCGAGCAAAAAAGAAGAAGAGCTGCAAATGCGGGAAATCGTCCAGAAGGAGATCAACCGACAGCTGGCGATACCGATGAAAGTAACGGAAAAGAGAGATCCTTAACGGGGTCTCTCTTCCGTTTTACGCGAAAATTACAACCTCCTTAATGGAATGACTACATGAAAGGAGGTGTGACCATGAACGCACTTATACTCGTTCTGGGCATATGTTTTATCGTATATGCATTCCGTGAGCAAGGTAAGAAGGGTTGAGGAGATACCCTTGAGGGATTCTAGCAATCCCTCTTACCTTTCTCAAAATTAAAGGAGGTGAGAGAACGGTGTCTGAACGGATTATAAGAGACCTTACGGCATTCAAACGGGAACGGGCACATGTGTTGTCTATCATCGAATGTTACCGCAAGACACATAAGCCGGTGTATGTCTCATTCGAGAAGAATTTTGTATACGACTGGACGCTTAAGGAGGCACAGGACACCATCGCTATGGCTTATGGCAAACGTGCAGATACGCCGTTGAACGTGCTTGAGCGACTGTTAGTGAAGTATGACACATGGGCACATACAGAATCTCGGTCGGCGGAACAGTTCAAGGTGGCTGCTGCGGCAATAGAGGATCTTATTGACCTCATTCTTACGAGTTGAAAGGAGAAATCACATGAATCTGGGCAGAATTGTTAAGGGTTTATCCAGAACTGTGGAACGACACAGTCCTGAAATCCTTACCGGAATCGGTATCGCAGGCTTCATTACGGCTGTTGTGCTTGCGGTAAAGGCTACACCGAAAGCCGAAGAACTCATTGTGGAGGCGGAGGACGAAAAGGAAGACGTGCTTACTCCTATCGAGACGGTCAAAGCGGCATGGAAACCGTACGTACCCGCCGCAATCACCATCGTTGCGTCTACTGCGTGTGTTGTCGGAGCGGCAAAGATCAATAACAGACGAAACACGGAACTCGCAACCGCTTATGCTATTTCTCAGGCCATGGTGAAGCGATATCAGGATAAAACCAGGGAAATCGCAGGCGAAGAAAAGGCAAAAGAGATCGATACGGCAGTGAAACAGGAGACGGCAAAGAGTCCGATGGTTCAAGAAGCCGTTAAGACGCTTCCAAAATCATCTTCAATGGGTATGCAACCATGGATTGATACCATGTCTAACACTCCGTTCTATGCTACGACATTGATGATTAAGGATGCAGAGGTGTCGTTGAATCAGCGTCTGTACACGGCATCCGAACCGTACGTTACAGTGAATGACCTGTACGACGAGCTCAATGAGAAAGGTGTGTATCCGCCTCTTAAGCACACTTCTATCGGAAATATGCTTGGATGGTATCCTGAAAACGGAGGAATCGCGTTTCATATGGACGTTGATGGTGTTCCGCTCGAATTGGATCGCTGGGAAGACGGCACACCATGTTATGTGATGTCATTCAAGTACGGCCATCAGCCTGAAACACTCGAATAATCGCATACGCGAAATTTGCAAACAGTATTATGGGAAGACATCCCGCAATTCAAAATTTTCTTAAAATTGAAAGGAAGGTTTATTATGGAAAACAACAACGAAATCATGAACAACGAGGTCATGGAGACCGAAGCAACGACATTCGAAGTTATGGACAACAACTGCGAGGTTCGCAATACAGAGGAACCGGTGTATTATCCGGACGCCACGAACGACGATTCTCACGGTCCGAATAAGCTGCTGATTGCAGCAGGTATCGGCGCAGCACTGTTCGTCGCCAAGAAGGCGAAGGACAAGATTAAGCCGAGACTTGAAGCACGGAAGCAGAAGAAGGAACGGGAGGAGAAGGAGCGTATCCTGGCTGTCCTGAAAGAAACTGGACTCGTACAGGAACCCACGGAAGTGGTCAAGGCTGAAGAAACCGTTGCTGCTACGGAACCGAAGACCGAAGAGGTTCAGACGACGGCGAATCCTGAAACCCCCGCAACGGAGGAAAAGAAGGAAGGCTAAGATGTCTACAAAGCTGAGGGCACTCATCACGAGTGCTCTTCGCTTTTTGTTTTTGAAAGGAGTGAATCGAATGCCTATCGAAGGTAATTCTCATAAGGCTAAGGAGATTGGGAAGACCGAACGCACACTGAAACCGGTTGTCGACAGCAGCACCGAGAAATCGAAACCGGGATTCCTCGAAAAGTGGCTCAAGGATGATGGAAAAACCATCAAGGATTTCTTCATCGAGTCTATCGTGCTTCCGGGTATTCTCGATAGTATCTCTGGTATCGGCGAGATCATCATCGACGGGTTCACTGATGGTATCAGTGCTTTGTTCGAGAAGAATGGTTTTGAAACGACCGGAAGCAGAGGTCGTTCCAGCCATACCGACTACACTAAATCGTCTAAACGGAGGAGTAGACGTGATCGGGATTACGATGATGACGACTATGATGATTCCATCCGATATGATAACGTACGTGTCAAGAACGAGCGGGAAGCAAGAAGAGTCATTGAGGAGCTCAAAGCGCTTGTCGCAGACCGGGATTATGGTTATGCGACAGTAGCCAACCTCTATGAACTGACCGGAAATAAGGACTATGTAACACATCCGGATCATAATCATGGATGGACGAAGCTCGATCATAACACCAGCGACTATTACGTATATACAAAACATCGGGAGAAGCCGTATCTGCTTAGACTCCCGGTTCCGAAAGACATCTCACCATTTCTGTAAAGGAGAATTCATATGAAAGGCAATCTGTTAGCCTCTGTTAAGGGGTTCATCTCCAGTACGAGCTGGAAAATCGAAAAGCATGCACCGGAAATCTTCCTGTGTGTCGGTATCGTGTCTACAATCGGATCGGTTGTGGCTGCGGTGAAGTCTACGCCGAAAGCAAACGCCATCATCGAAGAACATAAGCAGCAGATGGCGGTCGTCCATAAGTGTTCTGAAACAGGTCTGTCGCTCGATAAGGAGACGGGTAAGAACGTCGAGTACACTAAGACTGATCTCAAGAACGACACCATTTCTATCTATGCGAAGACCGGTTGGAAGCTCATGAAGCTGTTTACTCCGACGGCTCTTCTCGTTGGTGCTTCTATCGTATCTCAGGTCTGCGGGTATAAGGTGCTGTCTCAGCGTCTGGCAGCGGCTTCTGCTGCATACGCGGCCCTTGCTACGAAATTCAAAGAATACCGCAAGCGTGTGGCTGAGAAAATCGGAATCGAAGACGAGAAGAAGCTCTGTCATGGTGTGAAAGCAAAAGAAATCACCACGACGGCAGTCGACGAAAATGGAAACCCGGTCGAAGGGAAGGATGTTGTGTATATCGCAGACGATGACGATTACACTGGCATCTTCTCTCAGTTCAACCGCGATGGCGTCCTTAACCCGAACTGGTATCCGGACAGTGAACAGAACCTTACTACACTTCGAATCAAACAGGACTACTGGACTAAGGTTCTTAGATGTCGTAAAGGAAAGCCGGTGACACTTAATGAGGTGCGTTCAGACCTTGGTCTCAGTCCGACTCAGAAAGGACAGGCGACTGGATGGGTGTATGCGCCCGATAACCCGAGGCATATCGGCGATAACGAGATCAATTTCGGACTCGATCCGATTCTCAGAGCTTACCGCAATGGCGAGGAGATGCCGGACGAGAATAGTTTTGTTCTTGATTTCAATGTCGATGGTAATATCATCTACGCATTCTAACGTGTGAATTAAGAAAGGAGAAACAAAATGGAGATTCTGGCAGGATATGCGTTGTTTGCTGTTTTCGTAGTCGTCATTATATCGATTATTCTGTTCAACATTGATATGGTGAAGAGAGATACAAGAAAGGAAGAACGGCAGAAAGCGCGTCAATATGCTCACAACCTTGCGGAACGAGAATTCAACCGCATGGTACGAGACGTTGAATTCAAAGTCACTCAGAAGATGATTATATCTAATGAGAGTGACATCAAATGGTGAGGAGGCCATTTTTATGAACGGGAAAACGTTTTTTGCCTTCGTGACCGGCGCTATTGTCGGTGCAGCAGGTGCATGGGTATACTTCAACAAGAAATATTTCGGCGGTTCTACTGATCCTGTGGAGGAAGAGCAAATCGACCCTCCTAAAGCCATCAGACAGCCGAAGAAAGAGACTATCGAAGACAGCGTCCCTGATGAAGACCTCAAGGTGAACTATCAGAAGCTCGCAAAACAGTATACCACTGAGGAAGAGGATCGATCGAAGGAGCCGTATGTCATCAACCCTGATGACTATAACGATGGTACTGTTCCGTACCATGTTGTATACAGCTACTTCGAGGATGGCGTTGTCACCGATGAACACGAAAATATCGTAGAGGATACCGACGAGGCCATTGGTGAAGACTTCGTGAATTATTTCGGAGACACGGATCTCGCATATGTTCGTAACGAGCACCGGAGATGTGATTACGAAATTCTTCGTATGGGGTGCTGCTACAATGAGCCTCCTGAAGAGGAGTAATGAATAGTGAATAGAAAGGAAATAAAACAGGAGTATTTCCGTTGGCTCTGTCATTTCATCGATGTCAGGGATTACGGTAAACTCCTGTCTTTCCTGTTCTCAGTTGACTTCGATTACACGCTGCCGATGGATGGTAACAGATACGAAGACGGGATCAATCTGAGATACAGGTTCGCAGATGAGAAAAAATACCACTATCGACACATTTCGGCATGGTTGGATGATGTACCGTGTTCCATGCTTGAAATGATGGTGGCATTATGCCTGCGAATTGAGGAACACATCACAGGAGATCCAGAAGTTGGTGATCGAACTACCAATTGGTTCAAAGCCATGCTCAAAAGTTCTGGTTTGGATGAAATGGATAACGATCACTTCGATCAGACCGTTGCAAGTAAGATTGTCCGAGATGTGATTCAGCGCAGATACGGACGAAACGGTGATGGCGGTCTATTCCGTCTTCGCCGCAACAGAAGAGACCTCAGACATGTCGAAATATGGTATCAAGCCATGTGGTATATCGACGAGGTTCTCAATATCAAATAACAGGAGGAACTTAATCATGCTTAAAAATGCTTTTGTGCTGAAAACCGATGATATGCACGAAGTTGTTCGGCTCATCGATAGTAATTTCGACGTGTTTGCCGATTGTGTAAACGCTAATCATCAAGCAATCAACAAGCTTATGAAGAAGACACGATTCAAGGCGTCAAAGGTTAGCGTGTTTCTGCTTGCTGTTGCCGGAATCACGTATATCGTAAAAAACGAGAGTGACAAACAGGATCTCAATTATCAGCTTCTTGAGATGGATAAGAGGATCCGCTTCAGTAATGAACATAACTCTGATACGAATACAGAACTCATCTAAAATAAAGGAGGCTGCGTATGTTAGATTTCTTACATATTGACACTCGCAGCAAGAAACGGGATGGACGAAAAGTCATAGAAGTCAAGCCGAAGTTCAATGTTCGGAAAGTACAGGACCTAATGATCCGAGGTGGAGACTTCTATGCCGTATATGATGGGGAATCTGGTCTATGGTCTACAGACGAAGACGTTCTCATCACCATGGTAGATGCCGAAGTCCGGAAAGTTTACAAACAAACCAAGGAAAAATATCCAGAAGAAATCGTTGAGCCTCTGTATATGATGGACTCAGACAGTGGAAGTATTGACCGATGGCATAAGTACGTCCAAAGACAATGTCGAGACAACTTTCACCCATTAGATGATGATCTTTGTTTCAGTAACACCAATTTGTCACGAGAGAGTTACGTTTCGAAATCGTTAAAATATCCGTTAGAGCGAGGTTCCCATGATTCGTGGGATAAACTCGTTGGTACGCTATATGACGAGAAAGAACGTCACAAGATAGAATGGTGTATCGGGGCTATCGTTACCGGTGCGAGCAAGAAATTGCAGAAATTCCTCGTCTTCTATGGTGATCCCGGAACAGGCAAGTCGACCATCATCGGTATTATCGAGGAGTTGTTTAAGGGATACGTAACAACATTCGATGCGAAGGCTCTCGGTTCTGCTAATGCTCAGTTCGCACTTGAACCGTTCAAAGACAATCCGCTCGTAGCTATACAACATGATGGTGATTTGAGCCGGATTGAGGACAATACTCGTCTTAACTCACTCGTAGCTCATGAAAAGATGACTATGAATGCCAAGTATGAGAAAATGTACCCGACGGCGTTCAAGTCATTCCTTATCATGGCTTCGAATAAGCCGGTTAAGATAACTGACATGAAATCGGGTATCTTGAGACGACTTATCGATGTGACCCCTACCGGTAACACCTTGCCGAAGCGCGAGTACGAACGTGCAAAAAAGGGCATAGAGTTCGAACTCGGAGCGATTGCATACCATTGCAAAGAAGTGTTTGAAGCCGATCCGGGTTTCTATGACAGATACACACCTCTTAGAATGATGGGTGCATCGAACGACTTTTATAACTTCATGCTGGATTCGTTCCATGTGTTCTATAAGCACGACGGAACGACTCAGAAAGCGGCATGGGAGATGTATAAAACATGGGTTGAAGAAGCAAAGGTCTCATTCCCTCTGTCATTACGGTTGTTCAAAGAGGAATTGAGGTCGTACTTCTGGGATTACTCAGAGCGCTATCTGGTCGATGGTGAACGTGTCCGAAGCTATTACCATGGTTTCAGAGCGGATAAGTTCGATTCCGAGATGCTTGATGATGGTGAGGGCACCAATTATGAGACACCGGAAGTAATCTTGCCGGATACATGGCTCAAACTGAAAGAGCAACACAGCTTGCTTGACGACGAGTGTGCTGATTGTCCGGCTCAGTACGCTAACAAGTACGAAACACCGAAAGTGAGTTGGGACAAGGTTACGACAACACTCAAGGACATCGATACTGGCAAGATTCATTATGTACAGATTCCCGAATCACATATCGTGATTGACTTCGATATACCGGACGCTGATGGTAATAAGTGTCTGGAGAAGAATATTGAAGCGGCATCGAAATGGCCACAGACCTATGCCGAAACAAGCAAATCGGGCGGCGGTCTTCATTTACACTACTTCTACAATGGCGACGTATCGTTGCTGAACAGAATATATGAAGACCATGTAGAAATCAAGGTTTACACGGGCAATCAAAGCCTCAGGAGAAAGTTGACATTATGTAACGGTCTCCCGATAGCGACTATCTCCTCTGGCTTACCATTAAGAGAGGAGAAGAAGAAAACTATGGCTGTAAACCTGAATAACGTACAGTCTGAAAAAGGGTTACGGACGACCATCAAGAAAGCACTTGCGAAAGAGATTCACGGTGATACCACATCAAATGTGAACGCCATCAAATGGGCACTCGACAATGCCTATGAGAGCGGGAAATCATATGATGTGTCTGATCTCTATGGTGCAGTGCTTGCGTTTGCGGCTAACTCTACGAATCAGGCTGAAACGAATATTAGAACCGTTTCTAAGATGCACTTTAAAAGCGAGGAAGCGTCTGAGAACCATGATCTCGCTGATGCACCGATCGTCTTCTATGACGTCGAGGTATTTCCGAACCTGTTCCTTGTAAACTGGAAGTACATCGAGCCGGAATCGAACAGCTTTGAGGATATCATCAAAGCCATTCATGAAGCTCGAACGAAACCGGTTATGAGGATGATTAACCCGTCTCCGGCAGACATCGAGAAGCTGCTTAAGAACCGTCTCATCGGCTTCAACTGTCGCCGTTA
>JAGCGE010000011.1 GCA_017649745.1 Clostridiales bacterium
AAGAACTTGCTAATGAAGACGAGGATGAAGCTAATGCTGATAATCCTGCGCCAGAAGATGAGGGCAATGCAGAAGATGAAGAAAATCCTGATGATAACTTAGGCGAAGACCTTGATCCTACTGATGCAGAAGCCGATAATCCTGAAGACGAAGAAGATGAGGACGTTTTAAACGATCCCGAAACTAAGGAAGTCTACAGGAAGCGTTTCATAGCGTTGTACAAACATATAAATGATATAATAGACACACTTGAGCGATTTACACCTGCGTATAACGTAAATTGCACGGTGGAATATTATAACGTGCAAAATTCTGCTCATAGATTAAAATCAGCTATATACAAAATCTGCACTGAGAAGATGAAAGATATGGAAACCGTAGACGTAATGAAGGCATATCTAACTGCAAATTACGCTTACGATGCCATTGGTGTAACACTTAAAGATTTCTTTAAGAGATATCGTGTAGAACGTGATAAAGCCAAGATCTAAAAATAATTTATGAACAGAATACCGTGAAAAATAGGTAACAGAGATATAATTGATTAATTAGAGAAATCAAGTATATCTTTTGAAGAAAATTTTATAAAGGAGGAAATATAGTATGCCTTACACAAATGATCAGGCTAGCAAAGTCATAGGTAACAACTATGATTCAGATAAAAGTCTGGGATTCAAGGCTGATGTTCAGCATATTATGGAACAGTATGCTCTTGAGTCTGTAAACCTTACTAGTGACATGGGCAAGATTCTTTCAAGAGAAGATACCAAGAGTGATTTCATAGAAAGGTGCCTTGAGTCTGTAAACTCTACAGAAGCAATGCATGATTCTGCTATGACTTCTGATACCTTCTATAGCAACTATGCTGAGAGACTCGGTCAGCTCATAAAGAACTCCTGCGACGAGATCGCTCGTGAGTCCGTTATGACTGGTTACTCCCCCATCGTATCCTACGCACCTTTCTTCATCAAGAAGCAGTGGGTAGCTTGCGTATGGAAAGATGCTCTCATGTCTGAGGTTGCAACCTCTCCCATTCTCAACTACAAGTTTGAGAAGAGATATCTCAAGGATATGGATGGCCAGAGATATCAGATTCCTGATGTATACTATGACAAGGCAAAGATGGCTGAGCTTTATGGCAAGGCTACCGGTGCCAAGATATCCACAGCTGCTATCAATGATGGTTTAGGTCTCGCACTTACTGATGCTCCCAGAACCACTGGTGGTACATACAAGGGATCCATTAGTATACCCATCGTAGACGTAGCTACAAGGTCCAACTCTCTCATAGAGGGTGCATCTGATCCTGATGCCATAGATGCTATCGTTTATAACAATAGGATTTCTGATTACCTCACTCAGGATACATTCGTATCTAGCGTAACATTCAATGGTTATGCTCCTGTACCTGAGGGTACTACAATTACAGCAGCTTCTGATCTTACTCCTACTACTTATACTGCTTCTACCAATATCCGTGTTGATATTACTACACATAATTTCATCAAGGGTAAGATAGAGTACGTATTAAGAGATGCTGATGGCAATCCTTATAACAAGGCAGTTCAGACCATCAGTAGCGTACAGTATGAGTATCCTGTTGCTGCAAATGATCCAAGAGCTGAGAATACCGGTGAAATATTTGTTATCACTGATGAGATCGTTGGTAACATCGATTTCGATACTACTGTAGTTAGCATCTTTGCTACACAGGGTAAGATTCAGTATGTAAATCTCTCTGGTAAGCTCGCTAATAGATTCAACCACAGATCTCTGGACGTTGAGCGTAGAGTTGAGCAGCTCCAGTTCATCATGCCTGAGTCTGGTCCTAGACTCAACTCGGCAGTAACTGTTGAGGAAGCTTCCGATGCTATAGCACTCGGTAAGATCGACATGTTCGCTGATAACGCAGACATGATGGGTGATGCTCTTGCTAACCTTAACGACTTCTCTATGAGATCCTTCGTTCAGGATTCGTTCCTTGCACAGAGGGCAGCATTCGGTAATGAGCATGGCTTTGCACAGTCTGTTGACGGTATTGGCAAGCTCATTGAAGAGGGCGGCTTCTCTGCACAGCCTGCTGCTGGTTACAGCAACAACATCTCTTCTTGGCTGGCTGACGCTAAGGAATACTTCGAGAGATTCCTTGAGAACCTCAAGCTCAAGCTGAAGTCTCCTGAGGTTACTGTAGTATGCGTATGTCATCCTACACTCGTAAGATATCTCCGCGCTGAGATAAAGTGGATCTTCTCCGATCAGACAGATGTATCTGGTCTCAAGATTCAGTACAACCTTGGTATTACCAATATCAATGGTGATAGAGTTCATATCATCTCTTCTCAGTATGTAAGTGCTGATGATGGTATCTACACTCTCCTCATTCCTACAACTACTGAGCTTATTACATTCAAGAATGTATTCTATAGCGTAGTAGTAGACAGAGGTTATAGAAACCCTGTAGAGCAGCTCGTTCCCAACATCATGGCTACCCAGAGAATGCTTACATTCGAAGTTATTCCTGTACAGGGTAGATTCTACATTGAGGATAGAGATAACACTGCTCCTAAGAGCTACTATGATGCTAACGAGAGAAGAGTATACAACACAGTTGTTACCTGATCTAATTAGTATTATCATAACTCTACTCTTTAGAATTTACATGTATCCCAGAGGAAACTCTGGGATACATTTTCTGGTTTTATAACAAAAAAATCAGCACCCTAAGGATGCTGATAAAGTTTGGTGAGATTAGAATATCTCACCAAACTTTCTTACGTATTCACGCTTAACCTTCGTGAGTACTTCTCTGAGCTCTCTCTTGAATTCCTTGTTCATGTCGGGCTGATTCATAGCCCATCTGAAGAACTTGGAAATCTTTTCGGGCTCAAAGTGATAACCCTTGGAGTTGATGTTGATTTCGAAATCGTTTACCTTAGACTCGTTATGAGTCTTAGGGTAAAGAACGATCTCGTTGGGCCAGAGTACTGCCTCAACATTTACGCCGCAGCCTTCGGTAATAAGCAGATCGTAGCTATATCCTTTTTCAATTCTGCCATCGTTATAGTGGTTGCGTGTAGTGCCCTTTCTTATCATAGTCATCGTCATAAAGATCACCTTAACCTTTCTTTAGGGGTCATCGCCCCTTTATTATTACTTATATAATATCCATTTGAAAGATTGCAATATACGGCGGATAACACCCTATGGGGATCAGCCATAGGGTGTTAAGCAGATTTGGATTTGTGAGGTCCTAAAAAATGTGCGTGAAGAATTTAATATTATGTTATAGATCGAAAAGTATATCACAGAACACACCTTTCTGTGATATACTCTTTTGAAGGGTTGACCGGAATGGTGATCGGTCTCTGGGTTGTCATGTCTCGTTTAAGACTTCCTACTCGATAGTACTAATGTACTAAGCATAAATAGGCTATCCCCGTATGACTTACGGTTCTATGATAACTTAAGCTATACCGTGATAATCACAGTACATATTAAATCCTTCATTTAAGATATTAATAGCAGCATTAACATCTCTATTGTGTAATGTACCACACTTTGGACAATACCATTCTCTAATAGATAGATCTTTAACATCATAATTACGATAATTACATATATGGCATATCTGAGATGACGGATAATACTTACTTGTCTTAACAATCTCTTTACCTCTATCATGTAGTTTATACATAAGCATGAATCTAAACATACCAAACCCATTATCATTAATAGATTTACCAAAGTGTAATGACTTAGACATAGCACTTAAGTCTATATCCTCTACACAAATTAGATCATACTTGATAGCTAATTGAGTAGATAGTTTATGTAAGAAGTCTAATCTCTGATTAGATATTTTCTCATGTATTTTAGCAATCTTCACTTTCTGTTTTTCTCTATTATGAGAACCTAGTTGCATATGAGATAATCTCCTACATTCTCTAGCTAATTTCTTCTCCATCTTACGATAGTATCTAGGATAGTTAGCTTCTCTACCATTACTATCCACATATAGACTCTTCATACTATAGTCTAATCCTATAGAGTTCTCTTTATATACTTTACTAGGATCTATTTGAGTTACTTGACTCTCGTACTCATAACAGATACTAGCATAGTATTTACCACTAGCAGATTGAGATATAGTAACGGATACCAGTCTATAATCGTCTGGTATCTTTCTAGTTAATTTGATCTTAACGAAACCTACCTTTGGCAATCTAAGTTTATTACCTTCTATACGAACATTAGTAGCACCTATACTACTTGGACATGTGGTATACGCCTTCTTAGATCTCTTCTTAGATTTAAACCTAGGAAACCCTTTGTTATTCTCAAAGAAATTCTTATATGCCTTCTCTAAATGTATCTTGGCATAATCTAGTGCGTGCGCATCTACTTCATATAACCATGGATAAAATGTCTTATAATATTTAGGAGTAACATATAAGGACTCTTTAGTCTTCTCATAGTATTCTATCTTATCAGCTAACATTTGATTATATAAAAATCTTACAGATCCAAATGTTTGCTGTATACGATTAGATTGCTCTTTATTAGGATATATTCTAAATTTATAGGATTTATTTGATAGCACAATATCACCTCCATTATAATTTATTTAAAACTGACAGAGTCATTACAACTCTGTCAGTTTTATTATATGTCATGTCTTGTTTAAGACTTCCTACTCGATAGTACTAATGTACTAAGCATAAATAGGCTATCCCTGTACGGCTTACAGTTCTATTTAAGGATATATAATTACAAATCGGTTCATGATGTAGTATTTACATAATATCCACGGTACATACTAAATCCTTCATTAAGTATGTTAATAGCTGCATTAACATCTCTATCATGAATTGTTCGACATCTAAAAAACCATGTAAGGACACTTCTATAATTATTCTCAATATAGAAAAGAGTTGATAATATGAATCCTGATAATCTTAATTACATTCATAGAATGACAGATATGGGATTATATAAAGTAGTTAAGTTTAAGAAGGATGAAACTCCACTTGGTAATAAACGAAAATTCTTATCGGCATTAAATAGTAATCCATGGTTATTCTCGGATATACATGTATCATCTAACTTTAATCGTACTAAGAATTTCTTAAAGAAAATAAATTCTGTAGTTAAAGAGAATGATAATATTGTATGTCTGGGAGACTTAATGAATAAACATACAGGTACTCCTCAGAATGTAAGAGACTTCGTAAATGATATAAACTGTAAGAATAAATTCCTCATTATAGGGAATCACGATTTCTTAAAAGTGGAAGATTATATAGATATGGGTTTTGTGTATGTTGCTGATTATGCTGCAGTTATTATCAATGGTCAGAAATACATATTCACACATTGTCCCATTCCGGTTAAAGATGACACTATAAATATTCATGGGCATATACATGGTTCAGGTAAATACTGGAACATGTCACCTAATAATCATTATGATGTATTTGTTGGTACTGATGAAGATCCTGATATAGTACGATTCAATACATTACTTGGTTTACCAGATAAACACAACGATCCGATAGGTGGCGATATAAATGGCTAACAATATAATGGCAAAACACGTTGCACCAGATAATCATCTGGGTATAGACTTATGTACAGATAAAATCATAAATGCTAATATAGCTATGAACGGTATTAAAGAAGTAACGAATCCGATTAACTTCGATAGAGGTGGAATACCTACTACCGATGGTTTATTTTCCGAATATATCTTCGGTGTTACTACAGATGAGAGACGTCTTACATGGGCATATATAGATTTAGGATGTAAAGTACTTCATCCCTATATCTTCTATGTACTGACATCTATACAGCAAAATATAAAATCTATATTTGAAGGTAAAGGTTCATGGAAAGTAACCGAAGATGGAGACTTAGTTGAAGTTAAAGAAAACGATCCTAAATATAATGAAGACAATACCGGCGTAGACTGGTTTGTTAAACATTACAAAGATATTAAATTTAAGAAGAATAATTCAAGAGAGCGTAATGAGAAAATAGATCTTCTCAATACATTTAAGCCCGAAGATGTATTTGTATCTAAGTGGTTGGTTATCCCTGTATTCTATAGAGACTTAGAGACTAGAGATGGTCCTCTTAAGATTCCTCCTATTAATAAGGAATACATGTCTCTTATAAGATATGCACAGTCTGTAAAATATGAGTCTATCGAAATGGATATGATGACCAATCTCACTAAATACAATATTCAGATTACTCTCTGCAATATACAGACTTATTATCAAGAAATAGTACAGAAATCAGATGGATTCTTTAAGCAATATGTAATTGGCAAGAATCCTGACTATGGTGTAAGATCAGTTATCTCGTGTCCTGTACTTACGGAATATGACACGCCTGAAGATATGCCCATAGATATGAATACTACAGGATTCCCATTGTCTGAAGTATTATCGATGTTATTCCCATTTGTACAAAGATGGATATATAACTGGTTCTTAAACTCTACAGAGACTATAGGATCGCTTCATATAAGCACTGACGGTAAACCAGTAAGACTCGCAGACATTGGTTCTAAGTTTACACCTGATTATATAGCCAAAAAAATATCATCTTGGATAGATAATTATGAATCAAGATTTGAGTTGATAATGCTCGATGTAGTTGATACTGATAAGAATGGTAATGATGTTATAGTAGAGAGACCTATCAAATTCTTCGGTGTACCGTATGTAAATGATGAGGAACATGAGAACTCTTCTCAGATATGTAATAGATATATGACATGGACCGACATCTTTTATATAGCTGCGGTAGAGTGTGCAGAAGATAAATATGCATGGGTGACTAGATATCCTCTGACTTCTTATTTAGGAACTTTCCCGACAAAAATATTCGTTTTATCTACGGTACAGACTGCACCCTGTAAGATGAATATCAATGGAGAAATAAAGATCTATAAATATTATCCTATTATAGATCTGAATAAATCTTCTCTTGAAGTATCTACATCATTCAATGAAACCGTTAATATGGCTAACTCTATTCTCGCTTCTATTGGTGGTGACTACGATGGTGATACCATATCAACTAAAGCGGTATATAGTATAGAAGCAAATCAGGAAGTTAATAGAATTCTCTATGAGCCGTCGCATTTCATCGCAAACTCAGGTAAACTCGTTGCAGAAATGACGAATGAAGGTACACTTACTTTATACAACCTAACTAGGGATTAACGCACAAAAAAATCAGCATCCTGAATGGATGCTGATTTAATTTTTGACGGCAAGTTATCTAGTAACGGAATCATCTTATAATCATAAATAATCAAAAGGAAGTTACTAAGCCACTTACCATGAGGAATAAGCAAGTTATCTGACAACGAATGATGGTTAAGCAAAATTACTTAAATAAAAGGAAGTTGCCAAGCCACTTGCTAATATGATATCAGACAAGCTATCTGATAACAAATCGTCGTGTACAGTTGTTACCCACGAGAATACATCATGAGCGAATTAGTCAAACCGAAGTCTGACTACATGACGCCCGCTTCGCTGGCGGTTTATCTCGCGACGGGTAACGTTAAAAATATTATTTAAAATCAAAAGGAAGTTATCCAATACAAGTACACGAACTCCGCTTGTCTAATTTACTGTTATAGGATATATATTTAAAAATACGGTTCAGTTTTGAGACTGAACCGTATTGAAACGTTTTAGTCCATGAAGAAGTTCGCATCAGCGAGGCTGACGTCCTTCTCACTCATAGGCTTGCCCATGATGAGATTAACGTCTGCTTCTTCAGGATGATCAACCCACTCAGCACCCTGAGAGATGAGAAGCATCCAGATATACGTTCTCAGTGTGAACGCATTATTGCGATCATATTCTGTATAGTAATAGTAGGCTCTGGAAGGAGCACCATCGAATACGATTACGCGCTTAGCTATGTCTATGTATCCATAGTTCATGCATGTCATCTTACTAGTCAGGAAGTGGGTGAAGAAACAATTCTTCGGATCATAGAGTTTCACATCTTCGCCGATCTTGTTGACGGCCATAGCGCCGACATAGCACTCGTCGATATCCCCGAAGTTTC
Source organism: Clostridiales bacterium (assembly GCA_017649745.1). Next base: position 8,095 of record JAGCGE010000011.1, read on the forward strand.
TTGCTCCAGCATAGAGATCGATGTTGGCCTGAGCATGGTCCATACCAGCATCAGCTGCTTTGGTAAGATCAATGTCGATGTATTCAGCAGCATCGCTGTGAGTAATATCGCCGCTGAATGCGACGATGTCATCTACCCTAAAATCGGAGCACCAACCAACGCGAAATTCTTCGCCCTTGGCGTCCTTGAGGTAGGTGTGCAGGTCAACATCTACACGACGCTTGTCGTTCCAATAGATGAAGAACCTAATGCGGTTTACGTTCTCAGGAATCTTATATGCGATACCGCTCCTGACGTAACCGCCTTCTTCGGACTTATCATTTACGCGGATGGTCGAAAGTTCGAGGTCAAACTCACTTTCATCCACATAAACTTTCTTGCCCTTAAGAACGCCAATATCCTTAGCACTAAGGTTACCCTTGAGTGCATCGATGAGGATATTGTAGACACAGTTTGCTTCTGCAAACTTCTCCTTATTGTCCCACTTAGATTCATCTCTTCCGAAATGATTCATAAGCTGAACGATTGTCTGAGTCTTAAGGGACGCGGAATTATCGGCAATGGCTTCGCCGATAGACCATGAATTATAACCATTCCTGAGAAGGTAGGTCAGATTCCTGATCATGATGCCAGGACGTCTAGCATACTCGGTAAGAGCATCCTTAGACTTTGCGGCAACGAGCTTCTTAACCTTGGAGTCCCAAGATTTGAGCTCGTCGTTCCTGAGTTCTTTTACAGCTGCCTTGAACTCAGGCCTGCGGGAATACTCGTTATAGTCAAGGTATCTGATTATCATCAGAACCTCTTCCCTCTTCTTATTCGAGTATATCAGGTTCTCACGGAAATCCTGAATCGAATATGATTCGAGAAGTTTAACGAGCAGTCTCTTCTGAGACGTTCTGAAGTCGAAGTTACGTTCAACCAGAAGTGCATGAATGCACTTGTAAACATCGCCAGTGTGCTGGCAGATGTTGTGGAGAAATACCTTCTTGTCTTCGTTAGAAATCTCAGCGGAGAAGATAGCCGAGAATATCGGTATAAGGTTTTCCTTAAAGGCAACCTTTGTGTCAGGGATGTCTCTAGTTTCAAGACGCTGGAGACACTCATCGAGTATGAGTTCATCTTTGCTGTCCATTCTTTCTCTCTTGGATACTATGCATGAGTACGCATACTTGTAAACATCTGTGGCGTTTACGAGAGAGATTGTCTGAGCTTTAAGGAGGGTCTCGTCAGACTCGGTCTTCTCGGTGTCGGTAGTCTCAGGGAGCCAACCCTTAGACACCTAAGTACTAGTAAACAGTTCTACACCATATGTAGACATATAGTGCAGCATCTGGTGGAAACGGAAGGTTGCCTCATCCATTTCCATAACCTGGGTGGGGAAGTTAGGATACATGGGCTTCGCTTTCACGTCGCCTATTATATCCTTAACGATATCCATGAAG
>JAGCGE010000136.1 GCA_017649745.1 Clostridiales bacterium
CTTTTTTATCTTTTTTATCTTCTTTACTGCATGCCGTCATCGAAAACAACAGTGCTGCGCTTATAGTCATTGCAAGTATCTTTTTCATATAGTTTTCTCCGTTTTTTATTACAGTATAACAGAACTTCGTGCCTGAAAATTGCCTGAATTATCAATTGAATCGATCAGCGTTACTGATAACATTTGTTATGGGTATTTTTTGTTGACTAAGGAGATTCGAAATTAATGAAAATTGCTAATTTCATCTTAGGACTTATCACAGCTGCATTCTTATTTGCAGGTGACATAATGCCTCTCTTCTTAGGATCTTTATCTTCCCTCATCGGTGCTGTCTTTTATGAATCAGCTGAACTTGATCTGGAAATAGCTAATTATGCTTTCGCATCCTTCGGAGGTACTATCCTTATCCTCTTGCTCTCGATAGCAACTATAGTCCTGAGTGTTATAGCTTTCATTAAGAGAAAGAGTTCCAAAAAGACATATACTATCTTTCAGTCGATCATCTGTGTCCTGTTTGCCGGCGGATTCGCAACAGCTATTCCCGTCTCAGGTTTTGCCGATATGATCCTGCACACCAATAATGCCTACTACGCTTGGCCTGTGGTCGGATTTGTACTCCTGGCAGTTATGGTCGTCCTCACGATCGTCAATGGATTAATTCGCAACTGATATATCTTATCCAGCATTTATTTTGTATCTGTTTCTGTTGTTTTCGAAAACGTTATCCCTATAATAAAATTGTTTGGGGGTATGAATTAGAAAATGGCAACACTATGTAAAAATTGCGGATCAGGACTGGAGTTCGATCCGAAGACACAAAAACTCATCTGTAAGTTTTGCGGAAGCAGCTTCTATGCTGAAGAAGTCGAAGCATACGATAAAGAGCTTCTCGAAAACAAACAACCGGAACGTCTTGAGTACATGGACTGTTATGTTTATTCATGCACTCAGTGCGGCGGTGAGATAATCATCAACGGTACGGAAGTTTCTACAGCATGTATCTATTGTGGTAGTACAAACGTTGTATTCAACAGGATATCCAAGTTCAGACGTCCGCACGAGATCCTTCCTTTCCAGATCACAAAAGAACAGGCATTGGATCACATCCGTAAAGAGATCGACAAAGCTCACTTCATTCCTGATGAGATAAAGAAGTTTAGACCTGATAATATACGAGGTATCTATATCCCTTATTGGATCGCTTCGGCAGAACATTCGGATGCAGCTATCATTAAAGGAAGCGAAGAGTTCAAAAGAGAAGAAACTATCTACTTTGGAAGAGCAGGAACGATGACGCTCAAGGATCTTGCCCTTGACGGATCGACGATGCTAGCTAACGAGCTTTCCGATCTTCTACAGCCTTACAGTCTCTCAGCATGCGTTCCTTTCGATGAAGACTATCTTCAGGGATTCTATTCAGACGCTTCCGATGTTACTTTCGGTGAGATAAAGGGCGAAGCATTTAGAAGACTCGAAGAGAGCTTTAACAAGACCATGATTGATGAAGTTCGAGGACTTCCCAGGACCATAATGGAGCATGAACCATATACTGTCTTCAAATATGAAGATCTGCGCTACGTTATGCTACCTGTTTGGTTTGCTACTTTCACTTTCGAAGGCCAGCATAATGTGATCCTCGTTAACGGACAGACAAGCAAGGTCGTATGTGCTCTCCCTTGGAACAAGAAGAAATATAATGCATGCGTAGCAATTACCGGTGCGATTCTTTCGATCCTGGCTTTTTTATTCTTTTGCCCGATCATAAGTGCGTATTTCCACAGCGCCGAAAATACGGATATAATACGCGACTTACCTTATATGTTAATAATTGTAGCATTACCGATCGGATTGTTAGCCGGAGCAATTATGGGATTGAAGAAAATTAAGGAACGACTTTCGCTTACGCAATCAAATACGATATTTAATTTTGTAAAGAAAAGGCAGGAATAAATATGTACATAATCATAGCAATTATTCTCTCATTGATCACAGGCTATGGCATATCCCTGGCCTTCCATACTTCAAGGCTTGCTTCATCGCATGTCCTTGGAAACAAACATACCATCGGAGTTCGATATGACAAGGGTATCAAATATACTGACAGGTCAGAATCAAGAAATCTCAAAGATCTTGACGGCTATGTACAAAAGCATGCCATTCCTCTTTTATTGCCGTACACCGAACCTGATCCAAAAGAACTGTGCGTTGCATTCGACGAAGAGACCTTAGAGATGCTCGATCTGACAGATGATTCGCACAAGTTAGATTCTCTCCATCCTGGATTTGTCATCGCCGACTCCGTAATGCAGAACAGACCGGTATATAGTGACAATGGTCTTACCGGAGACATCGAGGACGAATTCGAACAATGGGAAAAGGAAAACGGCAACGACCTCGACAAACCGATCTTTAAATAATAAAAGCTCGTTTGAACGCTTTGTTCAGACGAGCTATTTTTTTAGAGATTTTCTTCTCCCCACTTCTTTAATTCGAGAAGTATCGGGACGATACTCTTCGCTTTCTTCGTAAGAGAATATTCAACTCTTACGGGCATTTCATTATATTGCTGACGCTTAACAAGTCCCGCTTCCTCCATCTCTTTAAGGGAATTCGCGAGCATCGTATTTGTGATCCCATATATCCTTCGCTTCAGTTCGCCGTACCTGACAGTCTCCTCCTGATCCATAACACAGAGCAGCATGATCTTCCACTTGCCGCCAACGATATCTATAACCTTCTTAAGACCGCAATCCTTACCAGCAAGATCATCACACAATTTTTCTTTTTTCTCTGCCATAAAGCTATTCCTTTCGCATTACTCAGGTTTTTGATACCAGGTCAATATAATCTGCGTACTTGATACATATTTTATACCATGTACAATTGAATTATCAACATAGTTTTCGAAAAGAAAGTGAGGTAATGATTATGGAATACAGATTTACAAAAGAGAATTTCGTTCAGGAAGTAATGAATAGTGACAAGCCTGTTTTGGTTGACTTTTATGCTGAGTGGTGCGGTCCTTGCATGATGATGTCACCTATCGTAGAAGAGATGGCGCAGGCCTTCGACGGAAAGATCAAGGTTGGTAAGGTCAACACTGATCAGGAACCGGAGTTGGCAAGGCAGTTTGGTGTTATGTCCATCCCTAGTTTCTTCTTTATCAAGAACGGAAAAGTTGTTTCAGCCTACACAGGAGGAATGAGCAAATCCGCTCTTAACGCAAAACTCGAAGAACTCATCGCGTCATAATGAACCTTCAAAAACAAAGTTTTTTTGAGTCGGGGACTATCGTTCCCGACTTTTTTGTGCATATTAAATAACAGATTATGTTAATTTTTTGTTCACTTTTTGTTTATATTTTGTTCACATTTTGCTATAATAAATCAAGATTCTTTGCGCCGTTGTCATTTTATCAACAAGGCATCAACAAAGGATCTGTTGTGCTTTAAAGCACTGAAATAACAGTATTTTTGTTTCGAAGAAATGAGAAAAATCTTTTGGGGAGGTTATATGAAAACGAGAATACTTAAGATCTTAGCAGCTTCAATGACTGCTATATTGTTGTTCACTTTTTTTCCGATCCTTTCGGCAAATGTCAGCGCTTCTGATAACGATCAGGAACTTCGTGAATTCGTTACAAGGCTTTATCAGGTATGCCTTAAAAGAGACCCTGATAATGACGGTTTAAACTACTGGACAGGCGAACTTAAGAACAAGAACCAAACGGGTGTAGCTGTCGCTTCAGGTTTCATCTTCAGTTCAGAGCTTCAGGAAAAGAGTTATTCCAATGAGGAATATGTAAAGGTCATGTATGATGCTTTCTTTGGAAGAGAAGCAGATGCTGACGGACTGAACTATTGGGTCAAGTGCATGAACGACGGAATGAACCGTCAGGATATCTTCAAGGGATTTGCCAATTCAAATGAGTTCTTCGAATTGTGTGGTTCCTTTGATGTCGTTGCAGGTACATACATTACTGAATACGATTTCAACAAAGTAATCCGCACTAACTTCTTTGTCGAGAGACTTTATAACGTCGTTTTAGGACGTAAGTGCGACAAGGACGGAATGATGTACTGGACAAACGAACTTCTTAGTGGAAGGACATCAGGAACATCAGCCGCATACGGCTTCTTCTTCGCAGGTGAATACGCTGACAGCAACAAGTACTATTCAGAATATATTGACGATCTTTACAAGGCGATCATGGGGCGTGAAGCAGACGATGCAGGCCGTGATTTCTGGGTAACCGATATGAAGAACGGAAGCAGCAAGGAACATGTATTCAATGGCTTTGCAAAATCCGATGAATTCGGATCGATCTGTTCTGAATACGGAATCGTTCGCGGATCACTCATCTCTGAAACTCAGAATACTACTAACACTCTTCGTCCTGATCCTGATAAGAACGGTTCAGGAAACGGTACGACAACTGCTCCTGTTACAACAGCTCCATCAGGGGGAAACAACGTTACTCTTGTCAACACTGATGTTAAGATCAAGAATTCCAACATCATGATAATGAGAGGTTTTTCAGATCAGATACAGTTTACGGACAAGAGCGGTAATATCGTCAAAGTTGAAGGGGCTACATTTAAATCTGACAACGAAGAGGTTGCTTATGTTTGCCCTGATGGAACAGTTATAGGTCTTTCAGTCGGAAGCGTCACGGTAACGGTAACATATTTAGGTAATACTTCTTATGCTTATGTTACTGTCTCTAAATATCTCAATAATATCGATTCAGTCCCTAACTCACTGACTCCTCAGATGTTCGGTGCAGTCGGTGACGGTAAGCATGATGATACTCAGGCATTCAGAGACATGTTTGTTGCAGCTTTCGAAAAGAGTTACAGAGTCAGTGATTATGATTGGTATCACTGTCAGGCTATCTATATCCCAAGCGGTAACTATAAGATCACAGGTGCCGTTATTGATGAGAATCTTAAGACAAAGAGCGGCAGAGTACTGGAGTACTGCATGTTCGAGATAACCGGAGCAGGCAGAGAAAGTACAATGATCAAGTTCAGCGGTGATGTGTTATTTGATGCGAGAACCAGCAGAAGTAAACCGCTCTTTGGATTCACGACTTTCAAGGATATCGATTTTTCCGGCAACAATTCGAACAAATTCATGATCATGGATGCAGTAAAGAATGACGGCACTCAGAGAATGCAGTTCTATTCATGCGGATTCGGCAGTTTTAACAGTATCCTTTATTGTGAGAAGTCATATGTAATGCTTTCAGAGATCACATTCTCATATTGTAAGATAGCTAATTGCGGTACCGCTTCAAACAACTGCAAACTGTTTGTTCTGGATAACCCGCAGGCAGTTAACTGGAGATTTGATTATACCGATATCGAATCCTTCCATGGTGATGCTTTTTACTTCAAAACAGGAACCAGCGTATATATCAACGGAGGCTCTATCATTCCGGGACCAAAGGACGGTTACGGTACCGTCTTCAATTTCGATATTCAGGACCAGGGTAATCTGGGTCCTGGAAATGCTCCTCAGGTATGCGTATACGGAGCACGCTTCGAGATACATCCGGGCAACACATTGCTTAAGACAAACAGTAATTCAAGTAGCTATCCTAAGATCGCATTCCAGTACAGTAATGTAAATTCATCTGCCTCACCTGACAGCATCGCTAAGGATTGGATGATCATAAAGGGCGGCATAGATGTAGTTTTCGAAAACTGTTACAGATGTACTTATTCAAGGTTTAATGTGGATTGTTCATCTTTCACGGGTTACATTCAGCCTAAGGTTAAATACATTAACTGTCCTGATATCAAGGTTGAGGATATCGTCGATAATTCAAAGGTTAAAACGATCACAGGCGGAATGGCGAAGAATAATCTGCACATCACTATCGATGACTCATATGACTTCTACCTTGCAGACGGAGGTTATTATCATACAGTATCAGATCTTAAGGAGTGCAGACAGAACGTCAAGATAAATACCAATAGTGATTACGATACAATAGGTATCTCAGACGGAAAGACGATCACGACTAAGCCATATGGATACGTTGAATATGTCGAGATAACCGTACCAATGAATGAGACATGGAAAGGTTATACTGTAAGCGCAACACTTTATGATGGTTCCAAGAAGATAAGCGATACAGTTAAGATTGATTTCAGCAAGAGTCAGACTTACAAGTTAGCTGTTACAAACAATGGTAATTATGTTGATGAACTCACCATCAAATTTAGTAATTCTAATAAACAGAATCCGAACGTCAACATGAGTGTCGTTGTTGTCAAGAAATAACATTTCCTTCATAAAGGACGTTTAATAAACCCCTCGCCGGATCATCCTGCGAGGGGTTGTCTATATTTATAATCAATTATTTTTTATATATAAAATATGTGCCTTCCAGGCACAAATGATAATATTTTTTTGCTCTTCAATCTATTATTTTCTTAGGAAAATTGTCATAAATTCACACTAAAAACAGAAACAGCGAAAAACGTTTTTTTCTGGATTTTGGGTCAAAACATATATATTTTTACATACATTCCTTATTAAAAGGAATGACAGTCAATTTGTAGACTAGAATTTAAGTTCCGGACTTCCTTCGAAAGTGAAAATCAACTCCAAAAAAATGTTGGAAGTAAAATCGGATTATGTTATGATTATTTTATCCTGAACGACAAATCGTTCGACTATAAAAGGAGGTTGGAAACAAATGAAAAAGAAGTTGTTGGCGCTATTCATGGCTACTGCTCTTTCGTTCAGCATGTTGGCCGGATGTAGCAAGGATGGTAACGGTGACGTGAAGGAAATCACCTTCATGGTCTGGGATGATCTCGAAGCATCCGAAGACTTGATCACAAAGGGTTACAAGGATTCCATCGATCGTTTCAATAAGGATTATGAGGGTGTATATCACTGCACACCTATCACAACGAACCTCGAGGAATACTACAACAAGTTGAATGCCATGGTTGCAAGTGGAGATACCCCTGACGTATTTATTGTTTCTCCTGGTGCAAACATGAACGACTATGTTATCCCTGGTACCGCTGCCAAGTTGGATGACTATCTCAACAAGGATGGTTGGAAAGATACATTCACATCAGACGCTGTATTCTCAGGCGGCACATATGGTGACGAAGCTAAGAACGGTGCTGGTATCTATGCTATTCCATTGAACATCGCTGCAGCTTGCGTATTCTACAACACAGAAATGTTTGCAGATGCAGGTGCAGAAGTTCCTACAACATTCGATGAATTGCTCGACGCTTGCCAGAAGTTGCAGGATAAGGGTTATACACCTATCACAATTTCTGCTGGTACAGCTTGGTGTCTCTCCATGGTAGCAGGTTATCTCTGCGACAGAAATGGTTTGGACCTCAACGACGTTAAAGAGCACAAGACAGATTGGAAGGACGAGAAGGTTCTTAACGCTGGTAAGCAGATCCAGCAGTTGAGCCAGTACTTCCAGCCTACAGCAGCTGGTGATGACAACGATATCGCTACAGCAGCATTCTATAACGGAAATGCAGCAATCCTCATCCAGGGTTCATGGGCTATCGGTCAGATCAATGGTAGCTGCGAGCCTGGTTTCGAGCAGAAGGTTGGCGTATTCGCATTCCCTGCAGTATCCGGTTCTTCAGCAGATCCTAACCGTGTTATCGCTAAGTCAGACTCCCTCTGCATGAGCGCTACTTCAAAGAATCCTGATGCAGCTATCGCATTGATGAAGTATTTCGTAGACGATACAGCTCAGAAGTACACAGCTGAAAAGGGTGGTAAGATCCCTGTAACTAAGGTTGAGTATGATGAGACAGTTGCTCCACCAGAGTTGGCTTATGTTATGGACGTATTCGGAAGTGCTAACTCCACATTCGGATTCTACAATGAGTCTCTCTATGATACAGAGGCTGGTTCAACATTCGATAACTGCTTCGTTGAGATCTTCAAGGGTACCGACCCTGCCGAGGCATTGGAACCTATACAACAGTATTACGAAGAAAATGTCTGGGAGTAATCTCAACAATTATTGAATAATTTGTAAGAAGGATGTCAGTCCCGATCTAATTGGGGCTGACATCTCATTAAAAAGGAAAATCTATAAGGAAGAAAATCTATGGATAAGCTTTTACGTAGAAAGCGCTATATATTATTTTTTCTGGCGCCAGCTTTAATTCTGTTTACAGTAGTTTTGTTCGTTCCTATCTGTAAAGCGATCTATTATTCTTTCTGTGATTACAAGACGAATTATCCTATAGAGTTTTGCGGCTTCAAAAACTATATTAAGCTGTTTACTAAGGATGAAACGATGAAAACTGCTCTTAAGAACTCTATGTTCTTCATGGTTTTCTCCTGTGTATCACAGCTCTTATTTGGTCTCCTGCTTGCAGCATTGTTGACCAACATTAAGAAAGGCCGTAACATTTTTAAGAATATCTACTATCTGCCATGCGTACTTAGTAGTGCTGCTCTTGGTCTGTTGTGGATGTTTGTATTTACACCTACTCTTGGTATCAACAAGATGATGGAGTCTTTCGGATGGATCGATAATTATGCGAACGGTCCTCAATGGTTGTACAATACTGAAGGATTCATTATCCTTCCGATTATCGTAATCTCATTTGTAGCTCTTTGGCAATACGTTGGTCAGTCTATGATGCTTTATATGGCACAGATGTCCGGTATAAGCAAAGATGTTTACGAGGCAGCTGCAATTGACGGATGTACTTCGACGCAGGCCTTTTTTCATATCACATTACCACTTATCAGACCGATGGTAGCAACAGCTATGAGTTTGAACGCTATTGGTTCATTGAAATTCTTCGATCTAGTTTATAACATGATCCCTGAAGGATTCTTGGCAAACCGTGCACACGTTCTCGCTACACATCTTTATGACCAGGGATTTAAATTTAACAAACTCGGTTATGGTTGTGCTATCGGTGTAGTTCTCTTGATCTTGTGCCTTATTGTCACCTTTATAATCAATAAGTTCATTAAGGTCGAACCTTACGATATGTAAAAGGAGGCACTAAGATTTTATGAGTAAATCTGTTCCCGTAAAACATAAGCACGAAAGTGAGAAGCACAAACTTGTAAGTGGTTTGATCTATGGCTTTCTCGTTCTTCTTGCATTGATCTACATCTTGCCACTCTTGTGGGTTCTTATTACATCCTTAAAGGATGATAAGATATTGATGACGTCTCCATGGGCGATGCCGAAGCACTTAATGTTTGAAAACTATAGTTTTGCCTGGACGATGGGTAATCTCGGTAAAGCAACATTGAACTCATTTATTGTATGTTCTGTTACTTTGCTCTTATCATTGCTCTTCGGATCTATGGCAGCATTCGCTATCGCACGTCTCCGTTGGAAGTTATCCAATTTGACGCTGACATATTTCATGATCGGTATGATGATACCTGTTCACTGCGTATTGATCCCACTGTTCGTTCAGTTCTCTTCATGGAAGTTAACAAATTCCCTGATCGGTTTGATCATCCCGTACGTAACATTCTCATTGCCGATTACGATCTACATCATGGTAGGATTCTTCAAAGGCATTCCAAACGAGTTGTTTGAGTCTGCGGTTATGGATGGATGCTCCGTTCCGCGTATGTTCTTTGAGATCGCTCTTCCTGTAGCTAAGACAGGATTCATGGTTACAGGTCTTATGTCATTCGTAAGTAACTGGAATGAGCTCCTTCTCGCAATGGTATTTATCAACAGAGAAGCTCAGAAGACTCTTCCTGTATCTCTTACAAAGTTCGTTGGACCTTATCATACAAATTACACCCAGATGTTTGCCGGAATCGTTATCGCGGTCATCCCGACGATCATCGTTTACTGTATCTTCGCTAACCAGATCGTTGAAGGTCTTACAGCAGGTGCCGTTAAGGGTTAATAATCTAAGAATAAAGATTCTGTAAAAAGAATAACAAAAGCCGAGGGATTTCTCCTTCGGCTTTTTGTTTGCAACAGATCACTTAATTCCCTTTTTCTTTCCGGCTAATACCCCAGTAAAAAAGTGAGGAGCTCTTATCATATATCAGCTTTACTCCCAGCGGTCCCAGAATGCCTATTATAACGTAGGCAAATTTGATATTAGGACTTATCTCCCAGAAATACCATTCTGACTCTCGAAAAGCATCTGAATCGAAATATTTGAGGCTGATAATGTTTTCGCTTATGAGCATCAATATCAGATTAAATATGTTGAAGAAGATTATATGAAGGCTCATTATCCAGAAAGTATTGCAGGACATGTAATTAACGAACTTGCTATCAGATAGCGGCTTGCTGATAAGATCCACGATAGTCAGCCAGAACAGGATACCGATAACAGCCGATATCAGCGGAGTAATGATATACGGACTCGTAAAGCCTGACAGATCATCTATTGAATCAAATGCTACATCATATGCATTTGGAAGTATCACTGTACGGATCATATTGATTACAAGGAGCAGACCTAAAAGCAATACCTTCCAACCTCCCGGAAGTCCTGCATGCTTATTCTCGAGCTTGTCTCTGTAAATGACACCAAGTTCGATAAATGGCAGGAAGAATAATATCTTGAGCGGGATGAGAAAGTATGTAAGCGACTCAGAAGGAATGGTCTTGGCAATGTAGACTGTAAGAAGATGCAATGCACAAAATATCGCGAGCATCACATAGCTGTTCCATATCTTTGATAGTAGTCTTTTGATGATCGCATAGAAGACCAGGGTCGAAAATAGAGCTATAACGAACCACATTGGCGCAGCTATCGAGCCGAACGATCCTATGGTTATTATCCTGTCCAGAACATATGTAAGATAACCTGATGGGATCGATGTTGCTTCGCCTGTCTTTAGAATGTTCAGCAATTGTTCAACGCCAAAGACAAGAAGTGACAGAGCTATATACGGAAGCATCAGTGTCTTGAGCTTTTTCCCGATGTATTTAAGCATGTTTGTCGACCCGTCAACTTTATTGAAGTATCCCGATATAAAGACAAACATCGGCATGAAAAACGAGTTATACGGAATAAAGCTTCCGAAGAGATTTAAAGCCGTAAATGTATGATGATCTATGACCATAAAGATACCGATCGCAGAAAGCACCATGAACTTTTTGTTGGATTTACTTCTTTTCTCTACCATTTCATCTTCCTCTCTTCCACGTAGTGCAGCTGATCAGTCAACTCATTATATCACCCGAAGTCACATACAAAAACGAGGGTATTATCCTTCCTCATTGCATTAAAGAATGCATATTTTCTGTTGTCTGATTGACCTTCTGTCATGATTTGCTATTATTTTCAAAGAAGCTAGATCAGTGAGGGAATAATATGAAAATGAGAACTGTTGTTGCACTATTGCTTATGGTATCGATGCTCGTCGGCTGCGGATCAACTGATAAGAAGAGCAATGTAAGACATAAAGAGGAAGAACCTTCAGAGATTACTTCTGAATCAACAGAGGAAACAACAGTCGAAACGACTGCTGCACCGACTCCGACTTCTGAGCCTACAGAAAAACCAACACCTACACCTTATGCTGTTAACGTGGATGTTGACGACCTTTCCATGGAAGAGATCCGTTATCTTTACAGAGCATTCGCGGAAGGATTACATAAGGACGAACCGGATCTGAAATTCGGATTTATGGAGATAACCATTAAGGGCGATCTCGTATGGGTGCTTGCTACGTCAGACGGTAACGGAACCTATGCAGAGTATGCCTGTGTAGATGGCAAGATGACTGATATCACTAATCCGGATCATGCTGATTCTATCGATTTTTATGTTACCTCTTTCGATAACTTTATGCTCCTTCCTTGTGTAACGGAACTGAATAGTTATACTTACGATGAGGTTGTGGAATCCATTGATGACGGTACTTACTACGGCGACATTATGGCTATATCAGACGACGGAAACTATATGTTGATCCTTGCCGGAGAACCTGTCTCATTCACCCAAGAAGAATACGATCATCTTGAGGTTGGTGACGTAGTCTATCATAACGATTATTGTGATGAAGATGTTTATATTGAGAGCTTTAATGACAATGGATTTGCTACACTTTCAGAGTCTGATCTGTGGATCGCGGAAAATTCCTTTACTGATGATGAGCACGAATACATGCTTTTTTCTTCAAGCTATAATCCGGTTACAGTGAATGCAAAAGTCGTAGTAGTTGGAATTTCTCCTGATTGCGAGATAGAAGATACATACAGAAATCTCTTAGTCGAGCCTGATAGTGACAGCGAACCTGAGGGATATGCCGAATATCTTGAAGATCTTGATGATCCGACAGTTCTGGAGAAGACTGTATACTGGTTCTATTCTTCTATGCATTGCGATCTATCATCACTCGGAAACGGTTGGACGGATAACAGAGGTCTTCTCTACCCTATTGTTATCAAGAATGGCGAAGCAACGATGATGAGCCTTCAGTGGCGCTGATAACATGAATAGCTTATAACTGATACTATAGTTCAGTTATTCTTCGGTTTTGGTCCAGTTCATCTTTGTCCCTTGATCATAAGGAGTAAACCTGCCGTATCCCAATACGTCGTTGTCAGGATAATATCTTCCCAAGCTTATTTGGTGACCTGTATATTAGCAGTCATTGGGCTTGCTGCCAGGCTATTATCTCATCAAGGATCTTGTTCCTTTCCTCCAGATGGATATTTATATCGTGAAACCATACGGATTTCTTATAATCTTCAAACCAGCCCATATCGCCCTTAAGAAGATCACTCCACTTACTGTCCAATCCTCGCGCGATTATGATAAGCTCGTCCTTGATCTTCTGCGACAAGTGGTTCCACTCAGGATCTATGCCTTCTCTGTCATCAGAATCGAACTTCGATACGAGAAAATTATTCACTTGATATTCGACTCTCCTGCCATTTTCGAAAATAACCATCCTCATGATCACACCATCTCTGTTGTCTATTCCGAAAATAAGACAGCATTTATCGTTAAACATGGCCATATCGATATCGTATATCAGCTTGAAATGCATGTTGTATTTCTTTGCAAGTTCACCCAAGTATTTGGGGATCTCGTTAACCGTAATATCTGACCACATATCCGGATGAGTAATGATATGATTCGTGGGCGGAAAAGGAACTTCCTTCTTTTTCACGATGTCTTTATCTCGGAACTTCTCGAGTTCGTCTTCAAACTTCTGTAGCCAGAGTTTAGAGTAATCGTATCTATATCTGGTTCGAATATTCTCGCGTTCCATAAAGTGTTTTACATGCTTCCACAAGACTTTAGCTGCCTTTTGGCGATCCTTATAGACCAGAGTAGCATCGTCGTCCATAAAACCCTTTATGAACCTTCTCTTCTTGCCCATAACTGACCTGATCGTAAGGAAGTTTCCAAGTGCAGCTCCCTGCGCAATAAGGACAACGAATATACCTACAATAAGAAAACCAGTTGCATCATTTTCTTTTGAAGTGAATGAAACGACTATCCAGCTAATCCCCATAGCCATGAACATTACATATAGCATCGTAAAGCCAATCCAGGTTGCGGTCCACGATCTTTTGTGGTTGCTCATCCTTGTGATTTGATGCATATCCTCGTTAGGATAAAGACCATCGCTCTTCCTAAGCTTAAACTTGTTATTTCTTATGTTCTTTCTGACCTTATATTCTTCGTAAAAGAAGAAGAGTCCGATACCCAACGGGAAAACAGATATTATCCATGCGGCGTTATAGTTTTTGTCTGCACGAACATCCTTGCCTGTGAGCCAGTCAGTCTTCGCGATAAATCCTTTGTCAGGGTTATCTTTTTCGTAGTATACGCCTAACTTTTCCCCTTCATGGATGAACTCGTAAGGACCGTTAGAATCACGAAAATAACACTTAGTATCTGACCCCTCAGGAATATATTCGACCGTGATCGAGTCCTCGTAATGATATTTTCTTCCGATCTTCTCTTTATATGTTTGTCTTGAAGTTACGACGCCTTGAGTATGTTCCAGCCGTTTGAGCTTGCGGTTATCGTTATAACGGCAAAAGATATTTATTCCTATGACAGCAAGAAAGATGATAATGAAGACAAGACCGACGATCCAGTCGTTCTTCGCACCGGACTTTTCAAACAACTCTTTTTGTTCATCTGTCATCTTTTTCGCGCTCATGTTAGATGATCCCTTGTTATGCAAAGAACTCAGAAATAACCTTGTGATCACTGCAATTAGTGATGATTATATATTTATCGGAAGGATCCTTATATACAGCAAGAGGGTCCTGTCTTGTTCCGCCAAGTTCCCACGTCTCTTCGTGATAGATAAAGGCATATCCGTCATGATATTCAAAACCTGCAGGACAGTTGATCTTTAACCAGTCATCAAGCCTGTCACATTTTATTATAAGGAAATCGTAATCCTGATACGTACCTCTTATACTTTTGTCACTCTCGCTACTGATCGTCTGTAACTTTGAATTCGCGTATGTCTTAAATTCCGATTCACTGACATCTATGTCAGAAGGATCAAGATCATATCCCATAGGCAGCTTGTATTGACTGACATCATATTCAGTATTAGAAGCTTCTTTAAGTGTACCCATGGAATACATTTCATTCTGCTTTACCCTTCCTGATGTACTGCTTGAAGCCAGAAGGACAAAGGCAGCGATAAAGATAGCTATAACAATACCGACACTTGGCAAAACTATCCCTGCTACACCAAAAGCCTTGCCGGATCCGCCGTTCTTACGAACTGTTATAACTCCTGCTATGGAAAGGGCTAATCCGATCAATGGTAATACTATAAAAGATGCGGGCAGTACAACTTCGGTATATTCCATGCTTAATCGTCGTGGAAAAAATTTAACGAAAGCGCATAATACCAGCATAACAATCGGCAGGATCGAAAAGATAAAACCTGCCAAACACAATTTACTGAATCCTTTTTTCTGTTCAGACATATAACACCCGTACTATCTGCATGTTTTCCATCAGATAAAGTAATTATACCATCCCTAATAATATGAGGTGATATAATCTCATTATGGATGACAAGAAAAAACAACGTAAGATCTCGATCATAATCTCACTCCATTATTTCAGACTGGTTTACAGATCTGTCCTGTTCATCCTGCTCTTGATCGAATATATTCTTTACCGCGCCGGCGTACATGAATTTCCTGAACCGGGTATAGGCAAACAGACAGTGGTTTCTCTTCTTATTTGGATCGTTTTTGCAGTAGAGATGATCTTCAGGTTCTTTCCTTCAAAATATGAGAGCCCGGGATGCCAGAAGCAGTTTAAACGAAATTACATAAAATCGGGAAGAACTGACATAAAGATCGCTGATAACAATGCTACAGTCCTCGTTGCGCTGATATGGGTGGTTTTCAATGCTACATTCGGTGCTCTTTATATGCTCGAGATCTTTGATAAGGGCATTATGTTTCTGCTCTGCGTTGCATATTCAGTCTGTGACATGATATGTATATTGTTTTTCTGTCCGTTCCAGTCCTGGTTCCTTAAGAACAAATGCTGTGGTTCCTGCAGAATATACAATTGGGATTATGCAATGATGTTTACACCTTTGTTCTTTATCAAAGGTGTATTAACATGGAGTCTTCTGTTCTTGGCTGTTGCACTGCTCGTCAGATGGGAGATCACGTTCTATAAATATCCTGAACGCTTCTCCGAAAACACGAACAGATATCTTGAATGTGCCAATTGCACGGAAAAACTCTGTGTTCATAAGAAACAGCTGGGCCGCTTGAGAAAGCAGATAGAAGAATATACCGCTAAGAAGATCAACAGACTGAAAAAAGAATAAGAAAAAGCACAAGAGCCGCTATAACTCTTGTGCTTTCATTTATTTCAAGTAGAGGGCGCATCTCTGGATCTCTTCAAGAGAAGCCTGTTCCAAGATTACTGTATTGGTTAAATATCCAGGAAGACAGCGTGCTGCTTTAAGGTTCACGATCCTATTTTCCGGAGTGACATCAAATTCCAGACCAATACCTTGATACTTACTCAACTTATAATCGAGAAATTTCGCCATGACATGATAGTGACCATATGGCACAGGGATCCTTGTGACATCTTCATTCTTCAGGCGTCCTATACGAATGCCGTTAATAAAGACTTCCATACTTCTTCCAAAGTTTCCCCCACAGGATGACATGCGGTAGATTTGAATGATACCATCCTGAGGCAGTTTTATCATAGTCTGGCAACCATTACATGGTCCATCGCCCAAGGCATCCTGGACTTTACCGCAATTTGGGCATTTAAATCTAAAAAATCTTGACATGATGACTCCTTTCCCTGTATCAAACAGTATTAAGTAACCTTTAATGTTCATGATATTAGCATAATCTTAGAACCAATTATGTACATTCAAGTGAGATATAGCCAAATCTATTTGGGCTCATGGAAACTCTTCACAATAATTATTCACTTTTGTTCCATCCATGCCCCAAAACCGAAGTAACAAGATCACTTGTCAGTTGCTATCTTCAATAGTATTTTCGGGATAGCATTATATCTAGATGCGTTATATCTGTCTTTTTGCTCCTGCGTGCGAAGGACCAGTGATTCACCGGTTGCTGAGTTATCAGATACTACCAGCAGAGCAATCGCAGGCTTTTCCATAAGATCTGCCATCAGATAAAAAGAAGATGTTTCCATCTCGATCAGACTCACACCGAAACTCTTTATAAAATCCATATGTGCATATTCGCACAAAACGCTGTCTGTACAGAACACCGGTTCCTGTCTTATCTCATAGCCCATGTCGCGAACAAGTTCCGTTATCTTAGAAACATATTCGGGATCGTTGGGATAAACTTTTCCAAAAGGCTTATATTGTGTTATATCCTCCATGAGATAACCGTTTGCGAGATTACCCGAAATGCTATAAGAAGGTGTGCAGATCGCTCCGATATTTATATCTTTCGTAAGAGATCCTACCGCTCCAAGGAAAATCAACTGATCGAAATCAAGCACAGCACATAAAGACAATTCATCTATAAGAGAACATGCACCTGGGCTGGTCTGGATCCAGGCCATTAGAAATCCATCGCCTTTCACCTCGTATCCGGTAATATAGGAATGCGTTGCCGTACATGTGATCTCTACATCAAATCCCTTCATTATCTTCGGCGGAATCCATCCGGGTGCAACAACAAGAATATCGTAATGCTTGTTCGTGCTTAATCCGAATTCAGTATATATCGCAGCAGTGTAGTCCTTTGTAGAACTGTCTGCTTCAAAAATGTCTCTCAATCGTTTCTTCATTATCTTTCCTCTCCAAATTCTTCCACACTCATATATTCGCCGGTTTCAGGATCTTTTTCCAGATACTCTATGTAATAGATACCTACTTTGTCTTTATCTTTGGAATCATAGAGAATGCCACTGACAAAAATACGGGCACCGTCATCGTTGACGTAGTACATCGTGTAAATAAATTCGTTCCCGTCAGGTCTGTAACTGTTCCCCTCAGGATCGCTCGGATCACCTAAGAATTTAAACGAAGTATATCTGTCCATGTCTTTGGATGAAGTATTTTCTATGTCACACTTGTCAAGAAACTCCTGCAGATCATCTTCGGTCAGATCATTTTCTTCAAGCATATAAGGAGACATAAGTTCATAAAGATCGCCGGCATCTTTATCCACTATAGCCTCAGCCACTTCTTCGCGGTCAAAATCCCATCTGTTGCTATATTTATCCAATAATGAACATCCGCCAACCATAACAATGGACAAAACCATAAGTATGGTGGAACCGATCAAAAATACGACACTTTTCTTTTTCATAAAAATATACCCTTATCCCAACATAAAAAAATTATGCTCCAAGGTTTCCCTCAGATAAGGAAATTATATCATCTTGGTAATGTCTTTTTTATGTAAGTAAACTTACTTTAGAAGAAATCCTTCGTCAATTACCTGCAAGCTGACACAAGTATCAGGGAGCTTTGTACAGTATTTTTCACTCATGCAGTATAGGTTTGCCTATTGATCGTAAATAACTGTTCAGGTAAAACAAAGTGCAATTCAGATTCGGATCAGAAGGATCATAGCATATCAGCTGATGTTTCCTTACCTGAAATGCAGGACTGCCCTCACCTTTTCCGGTATAGGTCTGACCATCAACTTCAAATTCATATGTAACGTAAAACACGCTATCTGAACTATCTATAGTGTCTTCTTTCATGGTACGACCGGTCCCAACACCTGATTTCAAAAACGTCTCCCAATGATGTTCGATAATCTTCCCTTCTGCCCGTCCGGTATAGTTCTTATACCGTTCTTCTTTTTCCTTTTGCTCTGCTTTTAATCTTTCTTGGTTTGCCGGACTGTAATACCGGATCCTGCAAATGATCGAAGAGACTACAACAGATACCACGAGTCCAATTAAAAGATATTTCATCATACAAAATCTCCTATAACGGCTCATTAAGCGCTAGAGTTGGCATTTTATCGACATTGGATACAATTTTACAATATTATAGTTTTCTCTCATAATTCACCACTGCCTTGTACAAAATAATCAGTCAGAACTTATTTTGTCAGAGCCTTGATCAATTCGGAATCGGCGTTGTAATGAGGCATGTTAATCTCAAAATACAATCCGCTAACATACCCTTCGGGAATGTTTTTAGGAAGTTTTCCTTTGCCTATTATCTGATAATCTCTTTTCTTAAAATGGAATAAGGAACTCGGTGTCGAAAAGTACGATGAATCATGGAATTTCACACGCTTCAGTTTTTCTATTGCGATATCATCTATAGAATCGTAGATACCTCCAAGCAGACTATAACTTACCCACTTATCGCAGACATCGGGTACAAGTGAAGATACATAAGCGTTTCTGGTAAGTACTTTCTGGATAACAACATATTTATCGTTATACGATTCAAATTCTTTCTGTCTTATTTCGTTTCCGATAAAAGGTTTATTCAAAGTCTTCAATTTAAATGCTATATATACGCCGTCTTCGAAATAATCCACCATGTGATAATCAAGCTTTATCTTCTTTGGTTCACATTGGGGAGAAGTAATCTGCGTCCTGAATTTGGCAAGGACCTTGCGGCGTTCTTTCTCACAGCCGGCTTCGATCCAGCATTCCATTCCGAAATCACTGTCGATCATCTCCAAGGCTTTGTTTTTGACCTGATCGGTGAGTATTCCCTTTTTCCACATAAAATCGGTCATTGAATAGAAGTAGTCGCACCACTCCTGTTCATCGCCCTCATCGAAAAGCTGTCTCACATAATGATCGATTTTTTGAACAGCTGTATCAACATCAAAATAGTAAAATGCGGCTTTATACTCAAGTATAAGATCTTGAGCGGTATCGTTTCCGGTTATGCTTGCACTCCATGCACCCATAGTATCCTCCCCAAAAATTAAGCAGTCTTAGCCTGCAGTGCCAATTACTCTCGATGTTAAAATATTCTCGACAAGGAACCTTCCTCTTCAAATGTTGCTGTTCTGTATGTAAGATCATCCGGATTACCCTGATACTGCCTGTATTCTGCACCTACTATTCCTATTCTCATTTCTCTATCACTCCTTTTATCTGTCCCAAGATTTGAGAAGCGTTATTTCTCCCCATCTATTATAGCAAAGATACAATGAATGGTTCTTTTAGGCATCAAGACTTGCAAGGAACTCTGAAATCTTATCTGCGCAGTCCTCCGTCCTGTCGAGGAAGATAAGGTGATCTCCCTTCAGATCATACACCTTAGTATTACCAAGCTTCTCGGCGTAAGTTAGCGCGCCTTCATAATCTGAAGCTGCTAAGTATAACTTCGGAATATCGTTTGTTTCTATGTGCTCCCATGTCCAGGATATAATTTCACCGGAATTAACATGGATCAGCTCATACTTACATGCATGTGAAGCATACGTTGAGTTAATTAACGTGAAACCATCATTGCGATCATCAGGATCAAGGCAACTCATGACATCCCCATAGGCAGCGTTAATATCAAAGATTCTCGATAATCCGGTATGTGTCAGAAAATACGGAAGACGGGAACCGACCTCAGTGAGGATATTACCCGTGAATGAGCGTTTCTGTATCGTTTCATCAACCTTTTCTGCACTTGAAGGTAAAGTTCCATCCATGAAGATGCAGGCTTCGATCTCATCCGGATATGTGCTTTCCCAATAAGCCGTATACAAGCTGCCCAATGAATGACAAAGAAGAATATAAGGTCCTTCGATACCTGCATTTTTTAAAGCCGTACGATAATCTTCAACGACATAATCAACAGTCATAGGATCACGAACATCATCACTTAATCCGTACCCTGCTCGATCAATGAAGACTAACTCATTATCATCCTCAAACTGAGAGGTCAATGGTCGCCAACCGATATACATCTCACCATCGCTCCAGCCGGAGAGTGTAACTATAGTATGTTTCCCACTCTCATTACCGGTAACATATACATTAAGCGAATGGTCCCCCGTCGATACAGGGTTATAGTATCCTTTATCCTTGATCGCATTGATTTCACCGGTCATCTTACTATGGTTATATATCGATAACCCGGCAACAAATAGTAGCAAACAAACTACAATGCATCCCAGAACCTTAAGTATGATTTTTCCAATCTTTTTCATTTTTATTTACTCCTTTTTATTGATTTTTATGCATACAAAGATCACCTACGGTATTTCCGCAAGTAAGATCTATCTATCTAATTGTTAAGAGATCATTTGTGCTTCTTTAAACGTAAGTAGCCGTTATTTATCATGGTCACATATACGATACTGGATATTCCTGCTGACACCATCAGCAGCATAAGCGTAATAAAGAGAAGTATTAAAACATCTTTCGCATCCAGTACTGCACAGATTATCATGGGAATGAAAGACATAACAATGAATACGATGCCGGCAAGGATCCCTGTGAGCCTGGTACGATCAAATTCTTTAATATAATCTTCGGCAACACCCTTAACGCCATAATCTATTTCACGATCAGGCTCCTTAAAATACTTAAATCTTTTCTCTCCCCACACTGCGATTATGATCATTATCACTGCACACAACACGAATATGATCAGTATGATAATGCCAATGCCAACTAATTTTTCATTCTCCGTTAACGACAGGAAATAACTGGATACCGGAGATAAAACAAACAGAAAGATAGTGATAATTACCAATCTGGCTGTCTTTTTGCGGGTTGCAAAGTAATCCTGAGCCTCTTCAAGAGTTATAACCTTACGCGAAGGATCAGGCGAACTGACTTGAATTTTTGGTGTTCCCAAGTCATCCAGGTCCAGGTCATCCTTCAGAAGAAAATCAACGGGAACTTCAAAGAAATCCGCAATAGCCATAACCTTGTTGATATCGGGTACAGACTGAGCCATTTCCCATTTCGATACCGCCTGACGGCTGACACCGATCTTATCCCCAAACTGTTCTTGAGTCAGACCGCTTCTTTTTCGTAGTTCGGTTATCTTTTCAGAAAATATCATATGTACCACCTATTACTCTATTTGTATTTAATTCTAACACTTTGGCTTTCATATCGATATTGTCCTTTCGATTGGTGGCTTCATGATACAAAATATACCAGTGCTACTCTACCATTAACACCTTGCAATCTGTCAACTGACAGTGGAATTGCATAAAAACAGCCGGTTTTAATATGAAACTAACATTTGAAGACAAGAAAGAAATTTATAATTTGTATTGTCAGGGGTATGGATACAAACTTATCGCACGTATCTACCATGTAAATCGAAGTACAATTCAGAATATTTGCAGATTGGCAGCAAGACATGGCTTAGATGTTTTTCAGAAAGATTTTATTAACCTTTACAGGGGGATTGATAGTAGCATTATATAGTCTTTCTCCATGTGAACACTTATTACGCAAAACGAATAAGGCATGCAGATGTTTCTCAAGTCTTGATGGGCTTATTCCTACTTGCTTAGCTATAACATTTTTATCTGAAAAATACAGTGCAACTCGCTTATTACTTTCTCTCATCCAACACTGTCTGACATCTATCACTTATGATTGGTATTATCTCATCTATCGATTTACTACCCTGATAGTACGGTTGTATCTCTTCATCAATTATCGTGAAGATCTGTGTATCCACAAATGATGAACACTCTGCCTTCATAAGCATATTCTTATATCTATCAATATCACTTTGATCAAGAAGCCTGACATTTGTTGACTGCATCCCAAGGGTAACATTGGCATCATCAATGGCTTTAACAGCATATTGTTCAAACGCGTTCGTGTTTATTGGATTTTCAGTTATATGTTTACTCTGTACTTCCTCACTTAATAAGCACTTAATCAAGTCCCATGCAATCTGATCATCGGTAGCAGAAGTTGTAATAGCAACTGTATTGAAACCGGTAACCATAGGTCCTCTGCCATCCAATGAAGGAGCACCGTAAACGTCCCACGATTGAAAGCTTGCCGAACCTGATGTCATATCGTAGTAAATATCGTAGAATAAAGTCCATCTGGCCTTAGCAGTTGATTGATCAGAACTGTATTCCGAGGATTCAGGAATGCTTTTACTCACATACTCAGTCATTTTTTTGAACATATCGTTATTAAGATCAATTCCCTTATCCTGATCTATAAGATCATCCTGCATAGCAGCAAACAGAAGTTTAAGTGTCTCATACCTTGTAAACCCCGAACTGACAAATGGTTCCTTCCCATTACAAACGCTACTTACAAGTTCACCATACTCATCATAGGTATAACCGATACCGTTTGCAGGAGCATTCTTTGAGTTAGTCATGATGCCTTCAATCTGGATTGATAATGGTAATTGATACTGCTTATCATCAGATGAAAACGCTTTGAACGCATTCTGAAAATAATCTTCTCTATTTATTCCATTATCCCCGTCAATATATAAATTCAGATCTTTGAGATAAGGATCATTATTGATCTGAGTAACACCTCCCAATCCAATAACAATATCGGGTCCTTCACCATTTCTTATATCTTGGATTAATGAATTAACAATATATGTTTGTGCAGAGACCAGGTCAGCGTTCGAGACTATATCACTGTACATCTGCGGTATCTCAACTACGTTTACATCATATCTGTCACTCACATAAGTAAAATACTCCGAACTCTCAGAATTATATTTCTTAACTCCTTCAGATAAAACCTTGTTTATTCCCCATATCTCCGCGACATCTATGATTTTTCTGCCTGAAAACGGATTATTATCTGCTTTTTCCAAAACAGTCATCTTACATCTTCCGATCGCCTCATTTCTCCAACTGCTTAGATCCAACATGATTATCTTGGTATCATCAATATAATCTATAAATCCATTCTCCAAAGAATAAAGATCTGATTCACAGTAATTATAATCAAGGTACTCCGTCTCTTCCTTTGTTGTCGGATCATATTTTAACAACCTTGTTCCATGCTGTAAGTACAGATTACCATCACAACCAATACTGGCATGCTGATATGTGTTTAGTATCTTGTCTTCAAGAACTAGCGTTTCCAAACTGCACTCCTTCACATTGAAACGCCTGAAACTGAAATTCCCCTCAGTATCAACCATCGAGAAGATTACATCACCGCCATCATCATGATTACATTGGAATATATTACCTTCAAGATCAGCATTATATATGCATTTACCACTCATATCTGCTACTGAAATTCCATTATAGAAAATCGAGTTCTCAAGGTATTGATACTGAATAAAGATTTCTTCGTTGACGATAACAGCCTTTCCTATCGTAACTGACTTATCTGTTTTTTCCAAATCTATAACACCACATTTTGTTAGTTCATTACCATCTTCAGAAAATAAATACAAACTATTAATTGATCTTTCGCTATTATAATCGCATTCTGATGTGATCAAATATGTATGCTCGTCCTCACCAAAGACCACAAGATTCATAGAATAGTTTTGTCCGCTTGAAAGCTTTCCAATATCCGTCTTAGCAAGACTATTCCCCTTATAGTCATATTTCTCAAGGTATGTATCATTATCAAGAGAAACAACCAAGTAAAAATATCGATCAGTATAATACACAGGCTTAACGTTCGTATATGCATAACTATCATCACTAAGATACTGATCGCCCAAGACTAACTCTGTTGATTCAAAGAAAAGTGCATCATCCGGTACATTAGCCCAACTTCTGATCTGCTCATGTTTTGAACAGGAAGCAAATATGCACATCATGAATGTCAATAATAGAATTGCATTTATCTTCTTACCCATATCATTCCCCTCATTACAACTTTGCTCAGATAGCT
This sequence comes from Clostridiales bacterium, assembly GCA_017649745.1. The sequence goes on from JAGCGE010000136.1 coordinate 24,270, forward strand.
ATAAGGCTATCTGAGCAAAGAAAATTTAATACCAATTCTATTATGAAATGGTTCCTTGTGCTAATTCAGCCCCGCTTGAACTTGGATTAAGTGTTACGGAACACGTCATCATACCTGATGTTGCTCCTTTTTATTTCCCGTCATCGATTTCGAAATACGATGGGGTTTCCGTTCTAGCCATCCCTTCTTTGCCATCTCTGCCAAACCCATGATTCATCCAATACAACCAGGTAAAAAACACCAAAATCAATATAAGCAAACAAGTAAATAGTACTATTGCAATTATGATTATTTTATGACGTGAATCTTTTCGATCCACAACCAATTCCTGCTTATATGATTCGATCACTGCAGCCTGTTCATCTAACTTGGATAATAACTGGCTGTTTTGCATCTGTAATGCATTAATCAGTTCATCCTGTTTCTTTCCATATTCATCGCGATTTGACACGATTGATTCATTAATGGTTTCCTGACCTGAAACAAGGTTATCTACACCATCTGATATTCGATCAAGAACATTGGATGAAGAATTATACATATCATCATCACTAAGAAGTTCTTCTTCTGTGACACCTATAAATTTTGCTATCTTACTCAATTCATCAGCATTTGGTTTTGAACTATTCTGCTCCCATCTTGAAATCGTACGTCTCGTTACACCAAGCAGGCTAGCTAACTCCTCTTGAGAATAATGCTTTTCCTCCCTGTATCGTTTGATCTTCAAGCCTGACAACTTAACTTCCTCCACACACCTTTTTGTTTTTAGTCTATGTTATCAAAAAAACTTTTCAAGAGACATTTGCCTGTCTCAAATGGGACAAGGAGCAGAAAGAAACCCCGTATTTTCAGTGTCTACAACTTTTTTTCCATAGGACATGTTTAATGAGTCACGAAATATTTTTAATTATATTTTTCTAATATGATGATTTATTGCGCTGAACTACCAAACTCCGAATCAATGAATAAGTAAAAAATAACACGATCTGAATCACAATCAAATTCACCTATACCCATGCCCTAATTTCTTCCGCCAGAAAAAGTGTTATGGCAATATCCACAATAATCGCTATCACCGTATGCCTGTCCCACTGATTCTCTCTAATATAACCGCCATAAAAGAAAAACACTAACCCAAACCCGAAGAGAATCACACCAATTAAAACCACCATAATAACTATAAGTAATATACAATATAAAAAACCTCACACCACCAAAAAGGTGACGCAAGGTCTATTTTGTTTTTTGCTTATTTTTCCTTATCCTGTCAGGCTAATTCCTTTTGCCCTTTTGAGGATAATTCTTTTTGCCCGAGAACATTGCGATTATTCGTACTCGCTAAGTTAAAAGTAGTCCTAAACGATTTTGTATAGGTCATCTGATACCATATGATTCCATTTCCGTTCTATTATCCTGAGTCCACAGGGTCTCCGAACTACTGTTATCAAATTGTTATCAGCGGTGTGTTATCACACCATCATGGATGAATTATCATCGCAAGATTATTCTATTGTTGATAGCATATCGTGTCAATCATTCAGCAACGCCTTTGCTATATCCTTATTAACAATTCGCATCTCATCATCGTCTTCTTTAATGGTAGATACCAAGTTCATGCTTCCATACCAAATAATCTCTCTGTCAATGACCGCATATTTGGATGAAATGCGTTCATAATATTGTAGTTCTATTCCTGCTGTTACAAGTTTATTGTGGAGCACTTCAATTCTTCCCTTAATATCATCAGTATAATGTTCCGATGAATATGTAATCAGTTTTATTAGCATTGATTTATTGTCATTAGACAACCCATCGCGAATAAGACGTTCTACCCCGGCTGAACTCACATATGGGCTCGCTATTATTATCTCATTATGAGCACCGATATAATCATTTCTGAAAGATTTATAGTAAGTGTCCTTATCAAAGAAGAACTCCTCGGTTGGCTTGTTCTCTGCACCCTGAACCAGTTCATATCCAATTCTTCTGTATGTTCTGAGGCGTTTGTTATACATATTTGCAAACATATCAATGTGGTGATCCACATAATCTACAACAGTTACCTTATCTTTGCCTTCATAACTCCTGTTAAGACGGCCTGTATACTGTTCGACATTTCCATCCCAGGCAATGGGCATCGCCAAGAATAATGTATCAAGGCGAGAACAATTAAACCCTTCACCTATATATTGCCCGGTTGCAAGGATGATCAATGTTTCGTCCGGTGGTATTGCATTTAATTCGTCTCGTATCTTTTTACGTTCTGCCTGAGTTTTCCCTCCGGTAAGGACCAAAACATGATCAGCCTTATCTTTCACCTTGTCAAACAACATTTCTATCTGCGATTTTCTTTTTGACAGCACGAGCGGGGTATGACCGTTTATCACGTTTTTTTCGATGTCGGTAGCGATAATATTATTTCTGATATCACTATTTACAACTATATCGTAGGCTTCATTTGCGGTCAGTTTCGTTTTTGCAGAGGCAATAGGCGTAAATCTTGGTTCAAGAATATGATCTATTCCTTGCAACATCATTTTATCTTTGGCAGTAAAACTATATCTCACGGGACCAAAATGCATCAGTACGGTTTTATCTTTTCCGTCTTCACGCTTTACTGTTGCGGTCAATCCATAAACATATCTGGCATTCACTTCCGACAGAACCGATTCAATCGTATCTGCAGCGCCATGATGACACTCATCCATGATTACCATTCCATAGTTCTTGACATAAGGCTTTACATTCTCACCCTTGCCCATAGAAGAAACCATTGCCACATCTATTATTCCAGTTAATGAATTATGTGCACCAGTCAGTTTTCCTATCAGACTCTTTCTTGTTTTAACCCTTCCTGTCTTTGTTGTATATTGAGGAAAATCCTCGTTTATCTCCAAGAATCGTTCTAAATCGGTCAGCCAGTTCTGCATGATCTCGTTTGTATGAACAAGGATAAGAGTATTCACTTTACGTTTTGATATAAGATATGAACCTACAACTGTCTTTCCAAAACCTGTTGCTGCCGAGAGAACGCCAATATCATATTCCAGCATATGAGAACACGCTTCTTTTTGTTCAGGATAAAGAGTTCCGGAGAATGCAACATCTATACTCTTACCATTATAACGCTTGTCTTCAATCTCGTATTCTATCGAAGCCGACTTCAGATTATTGCACAACTTTTCAAGGCATCCTCGCGGGATAGCAATATACTGATCCGTGTCTTCGCCAGAATATACGATACGTGGTATGCCGAGAGTCGGAAGCCCTATGGCTTGCTTCTTAAAGTATTCCGGATTGTTATAGGCTGCTAATCTTCTGATCTTGTTTTGCAGTTTCGGTTTCATCAGAGTTTTATCAACATACACCTTGTCAGCAACAACTATCCTGATCAGACCGTCTACATCTGATGAAGAAAACGCATTCTTGTTCTCCCATGGAGTTTCATCTATAGATATCTGCCGAGACGTCATTTTACCTTTTTCATGAGTATCCGTTTCTTTTATTCCCCATGAGCTAATCTTTTCGGTTATAAATCTTTCACTGATCTTTCCTGTCTTCTTTAATATATCCCACTGATCATAATAAGGCTGCCAGTTTGCATCAACAAACACACTATTGCCGTTCTTCACCGCTTTCCCTTGCAACGGAAGCGCCACAAGATTTCCAAGCCCTCCCGAAGGCAGTTTATCCTGAGCCGGAATCATTCGGTCGTATGTATCAAACGAGACCTGATTCACGCTTTCCGCGCCTTTATCCAACAATGCGGCTCCGAACTCACGAGCCCTTTTAACTTCTATCGGACTCTCGAAAAAGATCCATACATGAGCGCCCTTGCCTGACCTGGACCTCTCAACCAAACAGGGAACGTTATTATTCTCGCACATTCTCCTAAGTGCATTGGTTTCTTCCTGCCATTGTAACGAGTCTGATCCATCATCATGATTATCAAAATCATAGACAAGATAATTACATGTGCCGTCCGGCAATACAGGATATAACCCTACCACATCGGAACAATCCGGCTTTTCTCCCTTTAGGTGTGCTGCCAATACATCCCCAGTTAATGGTTTGTAACTCTGATTAGGGCAGTCAGCACACTTTATTTTCGCATTGGTAGCCTTGCCGCATAATGAATAATTCCATATATTCGCGCATTGAGGATAATATCCGTATTTACCGGTCTTTTTACTTGGCTTACCGGAACGAAGACTATACACATCCTTGCGTCCCTTAAACATAGAATAAAAGAACAACACCTTATCTTTTGTCAGAATTTCTTCCTTTATCGCAGGTGCTTCATCTACCTCCATTGGTGACTTTATAGACTTAAACTCATAAGCAATTCCGGCAGCATCAAGTAATCCTTTAAGATATTTGTTTTCTTCTTCGAGGTTCTGTATATGTATTTGTAGGTCTTTCACCCGATCATTATCATCCATATTGCTCTTTTTTATCAATGTATCCCTATACTGTAATATACTCATTTAGTTAACAGAATATAATGGTCAAAAGTTCTTACCATCTTTTATGAAGTCAACTAAGTTGATGTGAACTATCCCGTTGCGTTGTTGCAGCAACGGATCCAAAGTTGCAACATATTTGGGGTAATTGTCTTTGATCTTCTCCAAAGGTCTGTATTCTCTGTCCTCTGTTTCCTTTGACAATGCTATCGTA
>JAGCGE010000137.1 GCA_017649745.1 Clostridiales bacterium
AGATCGTTGAACGCATGGGAATAAGTCCGATGGTCTACTCGTTTGTAGACGGTGTCGAGAGAGTGTCTTGGATACCTGAGAAAAAGAATGACGGTATCATCCGCTATGTGAACAACAGACCAAATGATAAACGTTTTCGAGAAGTACACGATAATGATTCTCTTTATGAGGGCGAGATATTCTACTTCACCTGCATAGGCGAGAAAGAAGAACTGCAGCAGGTTTATGATGTTTTTTCGAAAGATGACCGATACAGATGCGTCATGCAGCAGGAACTCTACAGACCTGAGTACTGGTGCGAGATAATGCCTGCCCGTGCATCCAAAGCGAACGCGATCAAGAAACTGAAGAAGATGTGGGACTGCGACAGGGTCATCTCATTCGGAGATGCCGTGAACGATATTCCCATGTTCGAAGTATCAGACGAATGTTATGCAGTCTCGAATGCGGTTGAAGAACTTAAGGCTATTGCGACAGGCGTTATCGAAAGCAATGAAGATGACGGCGTGGCTAAGTGGCTGGTCGACCATGTTTGAGGAGCATCAAGAAAGGTAAATCAAATGGATCTAAACAAAGTTTATTTTGTAATAGGGACTTCCTATGCAGGAAAGTCCACGATAGTTAAGAACCTAGCTAAGAAGCATGGCGGTATCGCTCTTGAGGAGAACTACCACGATGCCAAGCTTCCGGAGTTAGACAGTAATGAATTTCCAAATCTTACGTATACACGCGACCTTCAGGATTGGCATGAATTCATAAGGCGTACCCCTGACGAATACGTAAACTGGATCAAGGGCGTCAAGAAGGAATGCGAGATAGTTGAACTTCAGATGCTTGAGGAACTTCTTAAGGACCCTGAAGCAGTAAATAAGAAGATCTTCGTTGATACTAATATCTGTATAGATACACTTCACAAGATAACGGATACCGATCACGTTCTTGTTATGCTTTCTGATCCGACGATATCTATAACGAGATTTTTCGACAGGCCGGATCCTGAAAAGCAGTTCCTATATCAGCTCATGCTCGAAGAGCCGGACCCTCAGGCTGCGCTCGATAATTACAGGGAGATCCTTACGAGGATCTGTTCCCAGGAGGCTTACGACGAATTACTGAATTCCGGCTTCAAGATCATTTATCGCGACGAGAACAGAAGTCAGGAAGAAACTGTCGAGCTTGCTGAAGAACTCCTGAAGTTCAACGTCACGAGTAAGTTCGACGGACGAGCACAGGATTATACGACAGGAAGACCGACATATGCGCCTGAATTTATTAACTGCATGTGCGAAAAATACGGAATCTCTTCCGACTCTTCGATAGCAGATATTGGTTCTGGAACAGGCAAGTTCGCTGTCTCTTTGTTAGAAAAGGGAAGTAAGGTTTTCTGTGTTGAACCAAATGACGACATGCGTCACGAAGCTGAGAAGAACCTCGGTTCTTATGACAACTTCCGTTCAGTAAAAGGCGATGCGGAGAATACTACTCTTGAAGATAGTTCAGTAGACTTCGTAACTACAGCTCAGGCTTTTCACTGGTTTGACGTTAATAAGTTTCGCTCAGAGTGTTCAAGAGTCCTTAAAGATAACGGCAAGGTCTTCCTAATTTGGAACGTACGCGCTGATGATCAGATGAACAGGGAACTTCACGAAGTCTATACCAAGTATTGTCCGAATTTCCATGGCTTCAGTGGCGGCATGGTAAAGGATGATCCAAGGATCAGGGAGTTCTTTAACGGCAGGTACGACTACGAGTCTTTTGATAATCCTCTGTTCTACGACAAGGAAACATTCATCGCCCGAAGCTTGTCAGGCTCATACTCACTAAAACCGGGCGACACCGAATACGAGAAATACATTAATGCGATCCTCGACATCTTCGACCGCTATTCCGAAAACGGTATCGTAACAATATCAAACAGCTCCGTCGCATACATAGGTTCAGTCCAATAAAACTCATAAGGCTGTCTCAAACGAGGCGGCCTTTTGTATACAAAAACAGCGCTTATAAGGTTGGATTAACCTAGATGCTCTTGCTGTTTCCAAATAAATCCAACCCTTAGATTAATTCTCAAAATTCTGATTTTGGATTTCCAACCCTATGCTTGAAGGTATTTAAAGAGAATCAAGGAGAACACGTCGATTATCCCTTCTGATCCCGTTTTTTCATATACTCTGATACTTATGGTTGCATATTTATAAAGACTTGTCCTTTGTTACTAACATAGGGTTGGATTTATAAAAATGAGATTATTTATTTGAAGCATAGAGTTGGAAAAACTCAGAAAAAAAGCAAATGCTATAATGTACATAAAGAGTACACATCTTTTTACTACACTTCACGATGTAAGTTGAATTGAGCATCGTTGAAAGGAGCAAAAGATGAAAAAGCAATATTTGAAATTCGGAATCGTTTACTGTGTGTTGGTATTATTGATCTTCGCCACAGCAATGACTTTGTTTACTCGAAAAAAGGTTTCAGAAGTTAAGGATAACAAACGTCTGCATTATTTGAATATGCCTTCTTATAGTGAAACATATCAATTGGATTATCTGATCAATAAAACATATCGTTCAATGGCAAGTGATACTCCTTTCCTGACAGATGATATGGGCGCATATTATGTGATCGTAGATTGTCAGAATGATTATTCTAAGATACTTGAATCAGCTAACTTCCTGAAGATCGGCGGTCAATACGATGATGTTTATATTCCTATAGATTCTTCGTTTCCATATAAGAATAGTGATTTCGAGAAATATACCGGTAATTTTGGAAAAGAAGGCAATCATTATGTCGAATTTAGAAATGTTGAGTTAACGGGAGCCAAATGTGACCACAACATTATCTATGACGGTACTATTTCATGGACTGATGCTTTTGACAATTCATACTCATATTCGATCGGACATCCTGAGTATGTCAATGAAGCTGAATCTGTCGATTTTGAACAGTGGGCAGAAGAGCAAATGTACTACAGTGGTGCCACACTTTACCTGTTTGATGACTCTTTCTCGAAAAGGCAATTAAATGAAAAAGCTGAGGAACTTGCTGATGAATATATCGAGAAATACAAAGCCGGTGATGTTCAACCTAATGAGGTTATAAAGGAGGAAGGCTTCTTCACGGCAAAGTATGTTGTGGTCGAAGTTAATGCCGACAACAAGATCTCTGTTGAAACGCTGGTGATCAAGCCTTTCAGGATGGCATTAAGAGAGAATAAGTCGATATACATCTTGTCATTAGTGGCTTTGTTCATATCTGAACTTGCGATCGCGCTTTCTATCAGAGCTTTGTATCGTAACCAGAAGAGCTTCGAGATCAGGAGTCAGAAACTCACAAGAGGTATCGCTCATGAACTTAAGACACCTCTTGCGATCACGAAGGCCTGTGTTGAGAACTGGGAATATATCGATGAGGAGCAGCGTAAAGAATATACAGAGAAGGTCATTAAAGAGGTCGATCATATGTCAGGCATGATCATGAACCTTCTTGAACTTTCGAAGTTCAGCAACGGCAATGTTAAGCTTAACAAGGAAGATGTTGACCTGATGGCTCTTACCAAGAATATCTACTCTCGTATGAGTGATCTGGCACATGAAAGGGATATCAACGTGACTATCACAGGCGACAGGGGAGACGGTGTGTATCCTGTTTATGCTGACCTGGATATGATGAATATCGTCATCAGTAATTACCTCTCAAACGCCATCAAGTATTGTGATCATTCGATCAAGGTAATGATCGCTCATGATGGTCGTAAGATCGAACTGTCCGTTACTAATGACGGTGCCAGGATCTCTAAGCAGGATCAGGGCAAGGTATGGGATGTTTTCTATAAGACGGATGAGGCCAGGACCGACAGACTCGGCAGCAGCGGAGTAGGGCTTTCGGTAGTTAAGAACATTCTTGATATGCATAAGGCGAAGTATGGTTGCTATGACAACAATGCCGGAATGGTGTTCTGGTTCTCGATGGATGAATATAACAAATAAAGGATTGAGTTTATGTATCAGGTATTGCTGGCAGAAGATGAGAAGACTTTAAGGGAGATCCTGGAAGTGTTTTTTCGAAAAAACGGATTCGAGATCGACGCTGTAACTAACGGGATCGATGCCTGCTCATATGCGGATAAAAAACAGTATGACATAGTGATACTTGACATAATGATGCCCGGAAAAGACGGAAAAGAGGTATGTCGACACATCAGGAATAAGTACGATGTGCCGATCATCTTCCTGACAGCTCTTGGTGACGAATGCGATATCATCACAGGTTATGAGATAGGCGCCGATGAGTATGTGACCAAGCCTTTCTCGACGAAGGTGCTCCTTGCCAAAGTCAATGCGCTTATCAGCAGATATCACGGACTTCTTGTGAAAAACGGCAGGATAAATGTCGGAGAGATCATGATAGAGCCTGCCAGACGCTATGTAGAAGTTAACGGCAAGGAGGCTGTCCTGGCTCCGAAAGAGTATGATCTTCTGATGTTGTTCCTGGATCATAAGGAGATCGTTCTGACGCGTGACCAGATCCTGGATAACGTCTGGGGAGCCGATTACGAAGGCTATGACAGGACTGTCGATACTCATATCAAGAAACTTCGAAAAGCGCTTGGTAAGGCGGGTTATCACATTGAGACAGTTATTAAGACAGGCTATGTCTGGAAAAATAAATGAATACGGATTATCTATTTTAATATAATGAGAATGAGGAAATAGAAGTAGAGGAGAATAGATCTATGAAATGCCCAAAATGCGGAGGCCATCTTACTGATGAGCCGGGAAACGAGTTCCTGGTATGCGATGACTGCGGCGAGATGTTTGAACCAGGAGAGCAGAAAGAGCAGGCTGCCCCTAATGATCAGGGAACAGATGTTGATGATATGACGCAGGAGTTTGCTAAGCTCAGTCGCGTAAAAGTTGTCGTGATCGCAATCGCTATCGTGTTGACAGCTTGTCTTGTCGGTGTAGTGCTCTACGGTATCAATCGTTATGACAAGGCAAATGATTATAAATATTCCGTCAAACAATCTGATCTTATCGAGAAGGCTAATAGTAATAATTCTCGTGAAGAACTGACTACCGAGATAATGAGAGAAGACTATGAGAATTACTATACGCTCCGTTATGAGAGTGGAAGAGCATTCCTCATTATTGGTGGTGCTGCTGTAGGTATAGCCTTTGTGTGGGCAGCTGCTATCGTGATAATTGAGATCGCCGCTGCACGTATATTAAGAAGAGCGACGAACAAAGTTATCATTATGACGATAGGTCTTCCTGCAGTCCTGATAGTGTTGGGATTTACCCTTTTCACATCCTACATGCTCCTGTCGAATCCTGCTTCTCCGAAAAAAGCTACATTCGACGTGTTTGAGATGGATTATCTGGGATCAAGGTGGGATACAGTTCAAAGCTTTCATAATGGTCATCCGTCAAAAAGAATATATTACAAAATGAGTTATGAGAAAGACGGACAGAAGGTCACCGTTAATATAAGCGAATTTGAATATAAGTATGTCTATCCGGGTACAAGTGGAAAGTATTATGTGAGTATGGTCGACGGAAAGACCTTCCACTTTTATCCGACATCTGAGTATTCTTACAAGTGATCGAAAATATGTAAAAACCCCAGTTTTCTGATTGAGTTCTTCCAGTTCAGAAAAAACGACGATTCAATATAATAGAATCATCAATTTTCTATGTGGGGGAACTATGAAAAAGAAATTGTTCATGGCTATAACAGCAGCGACTCTGGCTGTTTCAATGTTGGCAGGTTGCTCTGCTTCTGATACTAAAGGATCTTCAGGAACAGAGGTCAGCAGTGAGAGTGAAGCTTCAGCACTTAATGAGGATGAAGTAAAGACCATTGATTCATTTACCAATGTTGCTGACGGCATTTATTCCATAGATTTCTATGCCGATTATAAGCTTGATGATTATCTTGCATCAAATATCACGACAGTTGAAGATTTCGATGTGTGGATGACCACTAATCTTACTCATGGTATCCCTACAGGTGACATTCCTGATATCGGTTGCAGCTCTTTTTCTGTAATGAGTACTGATGGCGATCATCTGTTTGGTCGTAACTATGATCTTCAGGGTGGTGACAATCTTGTTATAAGGACTGCCCCTAAATCAGGTTATGCATCTATCGGTATCGTTGACCTGATGCATGTTAATCTTGGCCTTAACGGTGAATATGAGATCAATGATGATAACAAACCGCTTCTTCTTGCTGCTCCATGGTGTGTCTGTGACGGCATAAACGAGAAGGGCTTTGGTGCTTCGATCCTGAGACTTGATGATTTTCATGTAGTTAACGACACATCAAAAGATGACCTTCTTTTATATTCGGTTATCCGTGTTGTACTAGATAAGTGCGCATCTGTTGATGAGGCGCTCGATCTTTTGGCTCAGTACGATCTTTATTCTCCAAGTCCATACACATATCACTTCTTCTTCACTGATAAGACAGGTCGTTCAGTTGTAGTCGAGTTTTCGGACGGAGAGACAAAAGTCGTGGATGATACAGCCGTAACTAACTACATGTTAAGCTCCGGCAAGAGCGATACTGACATGCGTTATACTAAGATCCACAACAGGATCGATGAAGTTGATTCCATGACTTCGGATGATGCAATGGGTGTTCTTGGCGTCGTTTCTGACGGTAAGTACACGAGATGGTCGGCTGTCTATAACCTTGATAAGTATAGCCTCGAAGTTTGCTTCAATACTGACTACGATAATAAGTATTCTTTCACAGGAAAAATCGAATAAGCTAAGAATAACATCTGAACATGATATAAAAGCGCTTCTCCTAACTGTTATAATACGAAGAAAACGGGAGCACTATGTCTGACGTTAAGCAAAAAGGCGGGCTTTGGACCCTAAGATATACACTAATGAATGCCGCATATTTCGTGGCATTTTGTACGATACACGCATGCGCTGCGGTATTTCTTCTCGACAGAGGATTCTCTAATACAGAAGTAGGCATCCTTCTCGCGGTCGCTAACATCGTATCAGCAGTATTCCAGCCAATCGTAGCAAGTATCATCGATAAGAAAGGAAAACTCACTAACAGACGATTCATAATGATCTCCGTAATAGTGATCCTTATAGGTTCTCTTATCCTTCTTTTCGAAAAAGATCTCAAGCCGGTAATATTCGTTATCTACGCCTTGATCTACATGATTCAGTTTGCTTATCAGCCTGTTATGACTGCGCTTTGTTTCGAGTATCAGAAAGCAGGCAGCAACATCAACTATGGCCTTGCCAGAGGCCTTGGATCAGCAAGCTTCGCAGTCACAGCCGCATTTATCGGAAGGGTTATCGAAAACAACGGAGTAAAGATCCTTCTTATCGTGAACATCATAACGATGGCAATATCTTTTATCCTTACGTTTACGTTTGTTAAGCCGAAAACCCCTGAAGAAAATGATCAGAAAAATGTCACCTCCAAAGCCAATAATGGCATTGTAAGTTTTGTAAAAACTTATCCTGCTTTTGCATTATTTCTTGTAGGAACGGTCTGCTTTTACTTCGCTCACAACATGATCAACGATTTCATGATTCAGATCATAAGAAACTTAGGCGGCGGAGAGACTGAACTCGGCTATGCAAACTTCCTTCAGGCTATCCTTGAACTTCCTGTAATGGCGCTGATCGGTTTTGTCTTAAAGAAGATCACGTCTCAGAAACTTCTCGTTATCTCAGGATTTGCGTTCCTCATAAAGATCACGATCCTGATCTATGCGACAAATATGGCGATGATGTACTTAAGCCAGTCATTCCAGCTCTTTGCTTACGCGGTGTTCATTCCTGCCGCCGCGTTATATGTAAGTAAGACAATGAATGAGAGTGACCAAGTAAAGGGTCAGGCTTTTGTAACCAGCGCGATAACAGTTGGCGGAGTTTTTTCGAACCTTTCAAGCGGATATATACTGGATCATTACGGAATCAGATCCATGCTCATAGTCGGAACGGCTATATGTGCGATCGGTGCTGTGATCGGTCTTGTTGCCATGACATTTCTTAAACACAATACAAACAAAAGGGGTATATGATGAACGAAGAAAGATTAAAAGGAAACATTAAGTCACTCAAGGAGATGATAATTATAACTGCCGGATTATTGGCAGTCTCGATCATCGCATGCGTGGTATCTTCGTTGATGGTCAGTAAGATACGACCGGATTATATAGAAGAGACGGCGAAAGTCGTTAATGTAGGGGTAGATGTGGAATTATCTTCCGCAAAGTACGGCAAGACCGACAGTAAACAGGTTGTTATAGTTTCATATAAAGGTAATGACACGAAGCTTATAGGTGCCAAGAATATCAAATGGTATGTGGATGCATATAATGACGGAAAAGAAGTTCCTGTATATGAATATCAGAGTGAACTATACGCTGATCCTGATGCAATAAAGAGTACCACAACTCCGGTCAAAGTTAGGGGATTAAGCGTCCTTATGATCTTCATAAGTTTTACTTTGACGATCGCCTTTATTATCGCTTTGGTCAATTGTAAGAGTCGTTATGCTGAGTGCCTTATGAAAAAGGAACAGCTTAAGAAAGAAGAGGCTAATAAAGTCGTTCATAAGCCGATCAAGAGAACTAAGGCGGTACCGGAACCTAAGGAACAGTATATTGATGACCTGACATTTATTAAGGCTATGAAACACATAAAAGGTCCTTGGCATCAGTATGAGATCCTCATTGATGCGCGAATATACGGTTGGGATCACATGATCGATTGGGCTGAATACATGGCAGGTGCTGATATCGATCCTGTCGATCAGGTTACGGCTTCACATCTCGGTGAAGATACAAGAGATCTTTCTTCAGAATATAAGGAAACTAAGAGCTTTAAAGCCATGGAATCACTTAAAGAAGAAATGGGGAATCTTTCGATCGCAGGAACGAGTAAGATTCTTAATGGTCCTCTTAAGATAGTCTTCTTTAATCAGACAAGAATGCTGAGATTGTTTTCGATGATCGACGACGATCTTCTTATGAAGAAATATGCTGAGACTATGATCAGGAGAAACTTCGGCAAACCTGGTGAAATGATGCTTGGAAAGCCTTCTCCGGAAAAGAAATGATATATAATATCTTCGATATCACTTTGTGAATATGACAGGAGATATTTTATGAATCAAAAAGAGAGAATGCTTGCTAACTTGCCATACAAATCATGGATGGACGGTTTGAGCGAGGACAGATTCGAGAATAAAAAGAAGATCTACAGATACAATAATCTGCCGCCTGAAGCGATCGAAGAGAAGAACGCTTTGCTTCGCGATATCCTCGGCAAAACATGTGAAGGATATCTCAATATCGAGGCGCCATTTTACTGTGATTACGGATATAACATCGAAGTCGGAACGAACTTTTTCGCGAACTACAACTTTATTGTTCTTGATGTAGGAAAGGTACGTATCGGAGATAACGTAATGATGGGGCCGAATGTTGCGATCTATACTGCAGGACATCCGCTTCATCCTGAGTCACGTAATTCGGGATACGAGTACGGCATCGATGTAACTATCGGCGATAATGTCTGGATCGGCGGAAACGTTTGTGTGATGCCTGGAGTTACGATCGGCAATAACGCCGTGATCGGTGCAGGTAGCGTTGTTACAAAAGATATACCTGATAATATGCTCGCAGTAGGAAATCCGTGTAAGCCTGTAAGAGAGATCACGGAAGCTGATCGCGACTATTATTTTCGAGACAGAAAATTTGATGTGGAAGATTACAAATGATAAACGATTCAAAAACAGTAAAAAATCAGTATTCGTCAGCAGACAATCTTAAGACAAGGATCTCGATCCATGACAAATATTCCACCAACAAGATGGGTTTTGGAAACTGGATCTATTCGAACTACAAGATAGGAACCGGTATGAAAGTTCTGGAGTTAGGCTGCGGAACAGGTGATATGTGGCTCGGTCACGAGTCGATCATCAAGTCCTGTTCGGAGCTTGTTATCTCTGATTTTTCGGAAGCTATGGTGGATATGGCAAAAACAAAGATCGGCCAATACGATAACACTAAGTACATGACTATAGATGTTCAGGATATTCCGTATGAGGATGGTCACTTTGATGTAGTGATCGCCAACATGATGCTCTACCATGTTCCGGATCTGAATAAAGGCCTGTCAGAGATCAGAAGAGTCCTCAAAGATGGCGGCACTTTCTACTGCGCTACTTACGGCGAGCACGGCATCATCGAATACCTTTCTAAGCTGCTGTCAGTCTATGGAGTTGAAGATACCACAAACAAGAACTTTACGCTCCAAAACGGCGCTGAGATACTGGGT
The DNA here is from genome assembly GCA_017649745.1 of Clostridiales bacterium. The sequence continues at coordinate 10,332 of JAGCGE010000137.1, forward strand.
AATGTCTTTAAGAAGGTTGAACGACTCGATTATAAAGATTCTCTTGAGGTAACTGTGATCGAAGACCTCGTTGACTATATCTATTCGCTCTCAGCTATGACAACATTAAGTGCCGTTCCTCGCGATAAGATAAGTTCAGAGCTGTCATCTCACATGATTAATGGCAGCCTGACTGTGCCAAAAGAATACGGAATGTTTATAGCTCAGTAATCGTTGTAATAAGTGCTTCGTGATCTGATAGTTCTTTAAGTTTTAAAGATGGATCAAAGATTGAAGTTCTTATTAACGAGGTCTGATCATAGAACCTGTTTATAAAAGAATAATCAAGTACATTGACCTGTCCTGTCGGTCTGTTCAGATCGTCCAACATCTTGGTGTCTCTGAGCAAAGTATTGAGCTTCTTGATGTTCTCCTCAAAAGGTCCGTCAATAAAAGCATTTAGATCACCAATAAGCCAGAATTTGCTTGCTTTGTATGAGTAGAACTGTGCCATATCCAAAATGGCTTTCCACATCTTTTCGGCTAATTCGATACGGTCTTGCTTAGAGTTGAAAATCTGCGGTACCCAAACATTCATTATTACCTGATCATCAAGCTCCACAAGGTTATATCTGTGCCTGAAACTGTAATCGTCCTTAAGTGATATGATCCTTTTGTATTCTGCGTTTTTCTCTTTGAGGATAATGCAGATGCAATTGTTGTAATCTTCTTTTTCTCTGTATGATTTCGGAAGTATCGTGTCATAGAAGTTGCCAAGTTCTCTCAACAAAGCCTTAAGGAACATCCGATTCTCTCCAACTCTGAACTCCTGCAACATAATAACTTCAGGAAGGACCTTCTTGATCTCTTCCGCAATTCCTTTGAGCCTTCTGATAAAGTCTCCCGCTGTTGCCCTGTATCCCTGCACATTAAGACTCATGACAACTTTCTCCTTAGCTCCCTTGTACAAGCGCAAAAGCGCACATACAAGCATGGAGTAGGATACAAAGATCCCGTACGTGCTCCTAATGTTTCTTTTGAGTTCTCTAAGGTACTCAAGGTTTTCGATATCAAGCTTCACTCCAACCTTTTTCCCGAAGTTTACACTCTTGTCCTTTATGAGTCGTGGCCAGAATTTCTTCAAAATGCCGCGGTCATTTCTGACAGCCTTCAAAAGTCTGTTTACTGTAAGCGGTGTACACATATTCTTAGCTGAAAATCTGATGCTGACGGTTACCATAGAAACCTCCTTTGAGACATGATAGCAAGCCGGCAACACAAAAAAATCGACATAAAATACAAAAACCGACAATTTCGTCGTAAAAGTCTCCAAACACCTGGTACACAGCACTTTGAAATTTCAAAAAAAGAAGAATTTCAGCCTTGTTTCCAACCTTATACTGCATATTTGAAATTGAGATTTCATAAATCCAACCATTGGCGTCAGAGACAGAAAGAAAAATCCGTTTATTTGAGAAACCCGAATCTTTTTTATCGCATGAGTCTTACACATATCCAACCCTAAGATCCTTTATGTTGATGATCTTGTGTAGATGTTATCGCGTAAGGTTGGATTTGGTAAAATTAGTTTTTGTAAAGAATTCATAGGGTTGGAAACAAGTCGAGACATAGAAGATCGCTCCCATTCCAACGAGAATTAGAACTGAGATTTGGACAAAGTAAGACTGCTTAGCAAACTTTTATGGGATGAGGTTATATGATCCTTCCGATAAGGTCGTTTTTTATGTGGGTCCAGAAAGGTTCACGGTCATCAGGGTCGAGCTGCAGCCAACGAAGTGCGGACATAACAAACTTCGTGTTTATCAATGCGAATAGTAACCAGAAGATAAACTTAAAGATAACTCGCATAAGCTGACCCTCCTTATAACTAAATGATACACCTTAAGAGAATGTGAGATTGTAATGAGTTATGAAATTTGTGTTCAGGATGAGTTTAATGATAGACTTGTTTCATGAAATTAAAGGGAGGAAATATCAATGTGCTTATTTTGTGATATTGCAGATCATAAGGTGACAGGGGCTTTTATTGTTGATGAGACTGAAAGAACGATCACGTTCCTTGATAGCGCTCCTGCTAACGAAGGCCACGTATTGATAATCCCTAAACTACATGTGGATTCTATTGTTGATCTTCCTGATGAGTATGTATTGGAGATAACTGATGTAGCAAGAAAGATCGTCAAAGCATTCTCTTTTGTATATGGTGCAACTGGATACGGCGTTATGCAAAATGGCGGTGAGAACTGCGGTTTTGGGCACTTTCATTTCCATGTGTTCCCTAGATTTAAGGATGATGGTTATGACTGGGTATATCCGAAAGGAGAGAAAGAAGTTTCGGAGAGGATAGCCTCGAAACTTAAGGAAGGTATTGATTATGGCAAATCCGTGGGAAAAGGTTGATCTCGAAAGTTACGAGAAACATATGAGTCTTGATTCGGTCAAGCAGCTTCAGACATTAAACTCCATTATGAAAGAACAGTTTGACGCTTATCCTGTTAATACTGCGATGGTGCTAGGTATTGCCGGCGGTAATGGAATCGAGCATGTTGATAAGGATAAGTTTGATACGGTTTACGGTGTTGATGTTAATGATGATTATCTGAAAGTAGTATCAGAAAGATATCCTGAATTGAATGGGGTTCTCAAGTGTCTTCAGATAGATCTTATAAACGACAGCGACAAGCTTCCTAAGGCACGATTGGTTATAGCTAATCTATTGATTGAGTACATCGGATATCGGGTTTTTCAAAATGCTATTCGGAAGATTGAACCTGATTACGTGTCATGCGTGATACAGATAAATATAGAGGAGAAGGCTTGGGTTTCTGATTCTCCTTATATCCATGAGTTTGATTGTCTTGATGAAGTCCATGTGCAGGTGAGCGAGAATGATCTGGTGAAAACTATGGAAAAGACGGGATATAAACTGATACTTAAAAAGTCGGAAGAACTGCCTAACGGTAAGGCTTTCGTAAGGTTGGACTTCGCATCTTGATACAAATCTTTTGGGGGCCTTTTGAGGTTTTTATCAAGAATAATATCAGAGTGGATCAGTATGCGAAGAATACCACTTGTCCTGTCATTGTGATCGGATCGGATTCTGACAGGACTTTAAGTGATGATCTTCAGAGAAAGCTTTCTAAACTGTATTCAGATTCCGAATGTAAGATATTCAGCGGTGTAGAACACGAAGATTATTATAAGACGGATTCTGTTGTCAGTTATATTAAAGAAGTGATCTCATAACTCGTTTATAATCAGCGCTTTTATCTCTTTTTCATATGACTTGCTGTATGAATCTGATAGATAAACTACATAGCTGTTATCTTCAGGAATGAGAATGATAACGGCAAACAGGTCATCAGCTCTTACCGTTCTGGTGTAGGTTTCTTTTCCGTTGATCATTTCTTTCTCGAACTTGTAGGTCAGGATCTCGTCAAGACTGTCCTCGCTTACTCTTCCTCTGTTGAACAGGGCCTTCGGATAATTGAAAAAGAACGTGTAGTTGGTATCGTAAAAATGATTCTCACCGTCGAAGGCTCTCTGGTCAGTAGCTTTTGAGATAAGCTCGCGTCTTTCTTTGGCGCTCGCGTCAAGGTCATAACTGCTGAGGGTTCCATTGTCGTAAAAATACATCATTTCGATCTCTGTAAGGAGTTCTTCATTGATGTCGCTGAAGTCGTAGCTCAGGTCCGAATAGTAGACGCCGAAGCCTTGTCCTAACGCGTTGTCTGCGTATTCGCCGGAGAGTTTGTACATGATAGCGCCGTTCTCTCCTTTGTTGCTGTGAAAACAATTCCACACTTTATCATTGAACTCATCGAACTCGGTTGATTCATATGTTCCGTTCTTTATTCTGTAGAGTCGCTCGATCTTGGAATACGGGGATGAAAACGAGAATGCTTTTGAGGGGATATCTGTCTCACCCTTATTTTTCTCCTTGATCTTCACGGTGTAGTAGATCATGTCGCAGCCGACTGCGCCTTTCATCTTGAGAAGCTTGTCGCAATCGAGCATTTCAGTCGCTTTTATATACTCTTTCTTGGTGATCTCGTATTCTTCGTTCATCTCTTCGGTCGTGCCCTGATTGGTCGTCCTGTATTTGAGATAGTATTTTGAGGAAGACTGATAGACCGTGAGGTCGGCATCATAATGACCTGTGTAACCGCCGCTGTAATGAATATTAACTGATTCGATCTTAGGATCTTTTTCGAAAAGATCAGCGCAGTTTGTGATGCAAAAAGTAAACGTTAGGATCATCAGGATCGCAGCTATAGTTCTCTTATTCATCGTGTTTTCCCCCGTAACTCTTTCTTATGGTTGGATTTTAGGAATAACGGCGATTATCCTCAATAAAAATGGAATAACTTGCATGATATTTAATGTAATCTGCATAAGTATGGTATGATGGTCTGAAAATGGAGGAAGAATATGGATGTGATAATCATCAACGGGCCGATGGGTGTAGGTAAGACGACCGTCGGTAAATTTATAGCAGACAGGGTGCCGGGAACCGCTTTTATAGACGGTGACTGGTGTATGGATCTGCATCCTTTTGTCGGTAACCGGGAGACCAGAGCAATGGCTGTCAACAATATCCTTCATATGGCAGATAATTATCGAAAAAGTTCGCTATGTAAGCTCATAGTTATCGTCTGGCTGATCGATGATGATAAAGTCGAAAATGAGCTTGTATCAGGACTTGGAGATCTTGGACTTAATGTCGAAAACATCACGCTGATCTGTAATGAGGAACAGCTAAGAAGACAGTGGGAAGAAGACAATAACTGCGAATGGAGAACTGATGAATGGCTTAGTGTCAGCCTTAGATCTCTTAGTGTTTTCGAAAAGAAAGATAATTGCATTGAATCGAACGGTTTAACTGTTGAGGAAGTTGCAGAAAAGATTATAGCGAGGATAGAAAGATGAAGATTGGAATAATCTGTGCTGATGATAATGAGGTAATACCTGTTATCGAGGCTATGGAAGTTACGAAGATAACAGAGAAAGCGATGCTTAAGTTCTATGAAGGTAAGCTGTGTGGCAAGGATGTTGTTGCACTCTACTGCGGTGTTTGCAGGGTAAATGCGGCAATTGGAACGCAGTTGCTGATCGATATGTTCAATGTTGATATCGTGATCAACGAAGGTGTTGCTGGTGGCATCGATCCAGAAGTGAAGGTTTTCGATACGGTCGTATCAACTGAGGTGACATATCGTGATATCCAGGAGGGCGTCCTTACGGATTATCATCCGTGGATGAAGTCGGAGTGGTTTAAAAGCGACGAGAGACTCGTTGAGATCATGCACGAAGTGGCATCTTCCGTTAAGACGAAGGGTACGATCAGATTCGGAAAGACGCTGACGAGTGAGCACTTTGTCGATGATGAGGGACGTGATGAGATCATCAGCAGATTCGATCCTTTGTCGGTTGATATGGAGACCGCTGGAATGGCACATGTATGCTATGTTAACGAGGTTCCGTTCATCTCTATAAGGAGCATTACTGATACGGCTGAGCACAGTGGTTCTGCGAATTATGAAGAAAACCTTCAGGAAGCGGTATTGATCGTAAGAGATATCGTTATGGAATTTATTAAGAGATATTAACAGAAGGGAGTGACAAACAATGTTCGTTCGAGATAACTACTCGGTGCAGTTCTAATAACTGACAGCAGATTGTATCGAG
>JAGCGE010000138.1 GCA_017649745.1 Clostridiales bacterium
TTCCTTAAGCTGGATACGATCAAGATCATCGTATTGGGTCTCATCGCATTCGCATTCTCAACTATCGGTGGTCTTCTCATCGGTCAGATCATGTATGCAGTTTCAGGCGGAAAGATCAATCCGCTCATCGGTTCAGCAGGTGTATCTGCAGTTCCTATGGCAGCACGTGTTGCTAACAAAGAAGGTCAGAAGGCTAATCCTTCGAACTTCCTCCTCATGCACGCTATGGGTCCTAACGTAGCCGGTGTTATCGGTTCTGCGGTTGCCGCAGGTGTCCTCTTAAGCCTCTTCGGAAGCTGATAAAGAACAAACAATTCATCAGGGGTTATCTTCACGGATAGCCCCTGTTTTTTTGCTCGAAAAAGCTCCCCCGTATAAACGGAGGAGCTTATTACATATTCTAAGTTCTTACCTTTATCTTATGGCATGTAAGACATTGAGATTCCGGAGAAGATACCGTCTGTGAATGTGTACTTGAAGTAGCTTGTTCCGTAGTAGATCTCAGAGGACTTCTCATATGTCAAAATGTCTGTGTTATCAAAGCTGTCTGTCTTGTCAGCATCACCTGCACAAGCGATAAGGTCTTCTTCCTTGAATGGGATTGGATAATCAAATGAGAGAAGATCCTGTGAAAGATCACTTCTGTAGTTGAATGAGATACCTGTGATCGTAAGATCAGCGATCTTGGATTCTTCATCAGAATAGTTGGAAACATAGACATTTGCAGAATAGTAGTCTGCAAGGTCGATAACATATGGGCTGAAGTATGACATCTGACCCTCAAGGATATCATCCTTATCAGAAACATCCTGGAATGGAACACCGTCATCGATCATCTGCTGGAGAGTTGTAACACCAAGAGTATACTTCTTGCCGTTAACATAGAAGCTCATATCGTCGAAATCAACGAACTTGTCAGATACGACTGTCTGGATCTCAGTTGGCTCTGTCTCCTGTGACTCTGTCTCATCTGCAACAGAAGAATCTTCATCATTGTCCTCTGTCTCGTCGATGTCCTCATCATCCTCGTCTTCTTCACGCTCTGTCTTGGAACTGTCGTTTGAATCATCGTTCCTGTCAGAATCCTTGGAACAAGCAGCGATGCCTGCAACCATTGATAATGCGAGCATAACGCTCAACACTTTCTTCATTTTCATCTTTATTCTTACTCCTTGTTATAAAAAAACGTAGGTTTCATTTGAAACCTACGTAAAATTACCACAACGAAATCTATTGTTCAATGACAGAAAATTTGATATTTAATATTACTCTTCCATAAAGAGATAATCGATAAATTGCGTCTGCGGTTTTGTCTTTGTCGTGTTATATGCGAAGGCGATATAGTAGTCAGAACCTTCCTGAAGACCAAGTTTCTCAATAGCTCTGTCGTTAAGCTTAATAGCTACGGCTGTATTGTTAGGTCCCATATAAAGATCTGCTTCATCGAATCTGCTGATATCAGTAAGAGCATCGATATCCTGGAAGAAGTCTTCAGCAACATAATTGTCTACTGCATCTTCTCTCATGATGACATATGAATATTCACCTGTAGCCATCTGAACTCTGAATGCTATATCGAGATATTGCTCTTCAAACTCCATCTCTGTATTGAATGATAGATCAGTATCAGAAAGGACTGCCTTCTTTATAGTCTTGTTATATCCTGCCCAGTCGAGGAAATCCTCAGTAGCATACTTTCTTCCTTCGTCAGTTACCTTACAGTTGATAAGTCCACCTGTGATAACCTTCTGGAAACCCTTATATACATCGTGACCGAACCATGAAACACCGATGATGAAAAGTATTACCAAAACAAGACCTGCAAAATAATACTGGAAGAAATATCCAACCTTCTGCTTGAATGTAAGATCCTTAAGCTTCCTCTTCTCAGTTCTCAAGAACTTAGTAAGCTTATTTCCTTTTATCTCTTCCTCAGGTTCTCTATCGTTATCATTCTCCATCTCTTTATGAAGTTGTTTTACGGATTGAGCATAGGACTTGTTGTCAGCAGAAACTTCAACGGCAGCAGCAATAGCTTCGCTGTTATCATCTTCAGTTTCTTCACTAGCTTCTTCGATCGACTCGTCCTCTATCTCATCATCATCTTCTTCATCAGATGATTCCTCATTCTCTTTCTCAAGCTCAGCAAGCATCTTCTGTCCTTTTTCGAGCTTATCGAACTGCTTGATGAAGACACGGCTTAAGAAGTATGTGATAGCTGTAGTTGTAAATGCATACACAGCCGGGAACCATCTTGAATACCAAAGGCATGCAACTACAGAACCGATAATGAGTGCAGTGATAAGTGCCAAAGGTATGATCTTGATCAACGCCATCGTGATTGCTGCTTTGAAGTATTCGATGATCTTCATCTCATATCTGGAGATCAATCCGATAATGCAAACTGTGACCATCCAGACAGCAACGCTCATTACGATTACACCGAGCTTGTAGAAAAATGCTGTACTAGCCCATCCGCTAAGGATGATCCATCTCCAGTCGAGCACTATAAGAATGATCGCCATAAGAAGTATCAACCATACGATCGTAGCGGATTTGAAATTACGTTTGAATGCCTTGAAGTAAGGAACAAATACAGCTGTTTCCTCGCCTCTTATTATCTTCATGGCTACAGCATATTTAGCAGTGTATGCAGTGCCTGCAGTTATAATCGGAATACTGCAGATAACAGCCAAGAGATTCAATATTATTAGATCGGCGATAATCCCGATGAATCTCATCACAGGACTATCCATCTTAAGAAAATTCATGCTTAACCACCTTAGACTAAAAAATCCTTATGTATTGTATAACATATCAATCCAATAAACCACATTATAAATAAAAGAGCCTGTCCTGATTGACAGGACAGGCTCGTAAGTTCGTTAGATAAAGATTACTCTTTAACACCACCGATTGTAAGACCTGTAACGAAGTATCTCTGCAAGAAAGGATACAACATGATGATAGGTGCCATTGTGATGATTGTAGCAGCAGCTCTAACTGTCATAGGGATAACTGTCTGAACTGTCTCAGCTGTCTGTGATGTCTGTCCTGGGTTACCACCTGATGTAGAAGTTGTAACTGAGCTCAAGAGTTTCATAAGCTCGTACTGGAGTGTTGTATACTGGGTGTCCATTCTGTTATAGAGCATTGCATCAAACCAGGAGTTCCAGTGATATACAGCAACGAAGAGAGCGATTGTAGCATAAACAGGCTTACAGAGAGGGGAAATAATTCTCAGGAAGATTGTCATGTAACCAGCACCTTCGAGCTGAGCAGATTCTTCAAGTGAATCAGGAATACCAGCCATGTATGTTCTCATAACCATTACGTTAAATGCACTTACAAGACCAGGAACAACGTATACCCAGAAAGAACTTGTGAGGTGGAGATATCTGAAGAGAAGCATTGTAGGAATCAAACCACCGTTAGCATACATTGTGATGATCCAGAAAAGAGAAAGACCTGACTTGAAGAGGAATCTCTTACGGCTCAAGATAAATGAAAGCAATGCGTTAGCTGCGAGTGATGTAAGAGTACCAATAACGGTTCTCAAAACTGTGATCTTAGCTCCTACGAAGAAGCTCTGCATGTTGAATACTCTCTGATAGCTCTGGAGGGAGAATTGACGTGGAATAAGGTGAATTCCTCCTCTAACTGCATCGGCACCCTCGTTGAAGGAGTAAGCCAATGTATTAAGTATCGGGTAAAGTGTTACGACTGCGAACAACACCATGAAGATAGTGTTGAAGATAGTGAAGATGAGATCTTCCGGCGCCATCTTCTTACGCTTTTTTGTATTTGAATTAATCATTGCGTTACTACCTCCTTAGAACAGACGCTCATCGCCTGATTTCTTGGCAATCGCATTACCTGCAACGATCAAGATCAAAGCTACAAGAGTCTTAAAAATACCAGCGGCAGTACCGAGTGAGAAGTCCATGTTTCTTCCGTTGATAGCCCAGTCGAGGACGTAGATATCGATTGTTCTGGAAACTCTCTGAACGAGACCACTGTTACCTAAGAGGTACTGGAGCTCGAAACCAGCGTTAAGAACGTTACCGATGTTCATCAACAAGAGGATCATAATAGTAGGACGGATAGAAGGAAGTGTTACATACCACATCTTCTGGAAACGTCCGGCACCATCTATAGAAGCGGACTCATAGAGTGACGGGTCGATAGAGGTGATAGCTGCGAGATAAATAATTGCGTTCCAACCTGTCTCTTTCCAAAGGTTTGTGAGAACAACGATAGGCCAGAACCAAGGTTTGCTTCCTAAGAATAGGAACGGTTGATCAATAATGTGGAACTTTGTAAGAAGTTCGTTAATGATACCTGTAGAAGAAAGTGCATCGTGTACGATACCGCAAACGATGATCCATGAAAGGAAGTGAGGCAAATAAGAAATTGTCTGAACAAGTTTCTTACCCCAAATATTCTTAACCTCGTTAAGAAGGATAGCGAATACGATCGCCATTACAGTGCCGAAAATAAGGTTCAAGGCACCCATACAGAATGTATTACGGATAACTTCAAGGAACTTAACATCTGAGAATAAGAACTTGAACTTATCAAGACCTACAAACTAAGAACCAAGAATACCGGTCTTATATTTGTAGTTCTGAAATGCCATTATCCAACCAACAAGTGGTGCGTAGTTAAAAACTAAACCGTAAATGACATAGATAACGGATATTGCAATCAATACCCACTGACGTTTAAACTCTTTCGCTGTAAATTCTACTCCGCCGGATGATTTCTTGCGGCGCTTTGATGTAGGTGCAGAAAGACTCATGCTTAACCATTCCCCCTTAAAAATAGTGGCAACCACAGTCAGTATTTACCATGGTTGCCACCACAATCTTTTAAAGTTTACCCTTTACGGGCAGTTACCGACTTATATTAGCCAGTATAACCGTTTGCTCTAGCTGTTTCAAGTCTAGCATCAACTTCAGCCTGTGCCTCAGCGAGGAAGTCCTCTGGCTTGCACTCAGCGTATGCCTTCTGGTAAGCATCCCAGTCAGAATCGAAGTTCTTACTCATAACTACCTTAGGGAGCCACTCGTGCTTAACTTCACCCATCTTCTGCCAAGCGATACCACCGTCTGTATCAGAACTGAGGTTGTTTGACCATGACCACAATGGGTACCATGGATACTGATCACAATAAACAGAACCAACCATGTCAGCGTATGTCTTAGCATTGTAAGCTTCGAAACACTTCTCGAGTGGTTCAGCGAGACCTGCGTAGAACTCAGATGTCTGCTCAGAAGGCATCATAGCGTTCTTACCATCTCTACTCATACCAAGCCACTGTGGGCAGTAGCTGTACTGGCAGCAGTGATCTGCGATGTAGTTGTCGTCTTTCCAGAGCTGACGCTGTTCTTCTGTTCTGTAGAACAATCCGTCGTCGCCTACCTCGTAGTCAACACCTTCAATACCCCAGAAACGGAGGTTATGAACGTCCTGCTCAAGGAGATCGCTCAAGAACTTGAATGCTGCGTTAGGATCAGCACAAGATGTTGTTACAGCAACACCGGATGACTGGTTGAGCTCGTCACCGTATGAGTGCCACTGCTGCTCCATGCCCTTGTTGATTGTAAGACCAAGAGGTACATAGTCACATCCGAGTTCGTCAAGACGCTGTCCGTTAAGGCTCTCAAGTGGCTGTGCGAATGGGTTAGCAATTGAATATGCGAAATCCCAGAACTGATCACAGAGACCAAGTACACGACCTGTAGAAAGCTTAGCGATATACTCATCGTATGTCTGGATAGCGAAGTCAGGGTCGATCATGTAGCCCTTGTTCCACTCTTCGTTAAGCTTCTTGAAGTAAGCCTTAGTTGTGTCTGTTGTGTTGTAGTCAACTACCTTAGGGTTAGCAGGATCGTCAACGTTAACGATACAGCAACCATCGTTTGGATAACCATCGAGGAACATTGGAGCGTTCTCAAGGCAGTAGTACTTCCAACCTTCGCAAAGACATGTGTAAGGGATGAGAGTTGTCTCACCGTCTGGCATTGTCTTAAACTCGTTGTAGTAATCTTCAAGAACCTGGAAATACTCGTCGAGTGTCTCGATCTTAGGATATCCTGCCCACTCAAGTACGCGAGCCTGGATCCAGAAAGCCTCACCATTGTGGCCTGTTGATGTATCGACATTGTTGTAGTGGTTGCCGAATACGTTAGCCCAATAGATGTGACCGTCGTCCATACGGAACTTATCCCACTCTTCATCAGAATACATTTCCTTGAGGTTTGGATACATCTCGAGGTATGGATCCCAAGCTACAAGCAAATCGTTCTCATAAAGAGTAACGGAACCGTCACCACCATCGATAAGGTCTGGCAATGAACCAGATGCGATGATAGATCCGATAGCCTCACCAGCCTGCTGACCTGTGAGCCAAGTCTCTTTAAGACTTACACCTGTCTTTTCAGCGATGAGCTGCATGATCTCGTTGCCGTCGTTCTTTTCTGTTCCGGCCATAGCAGCGAACATTGTGAAGTGCTGGATAGCGTCTTCAGAATAAATGGACTCGCCGCTTGCGTTTGTTGTGTCAGGCTGAGCTGCTGTATCTGCTGTGAGCTCTGTTCCGCCATTGTTGGAACAAGCTGCAAATGCAGAAACTGCCATCATTGAAGCCATAACAACTGCAAATAACTTCTTTTTCATTTAAAGCCTCCTCATTATATTTACCGCTTGCGCAGTATAAATGGTACTTAAATTATAGGGGTCTATTTTGCTACCAACAACCCCAAAAACTCTCACTAAAGTAGGGAAAAACTCTACACTCATTTGTGGCAATCTTTAAGAATTATTGGGGTAAAAATGAGCGAAACGTTTTGTTTAACCACGGTTCGTTTTACGGTACTTAGATGGCGTGCAGCCCTTTATTTCAATGAATTTGCGGATAAAGTAGTCGCTGTCCTTATAACCTACATCCTCTGCAATCTGGTTAATTTTCTTGTCAGAGCTTATTACCTGCTTAGCTGCTTCCTTTATCCTATAATTTGTCAGGTAGTTTTTGAAAGACATACCGTATTTCTTCCTGAATACCTGGCCTAAGTAGGAACTGTTGATGTGATATTTGTCACCCAAGAGCCTTAAGCTGATATTTTCTGCGTAATGCTCCTTAACTTCAGCCTCGACATCTGCAAGAATTCCTCGTGAAACACTTTTTCGAAGTTCTGTAAGATAGTTAGCGTATTCTCTTGCGAATCGCTTCATGTGCTGGATACTACCACGGCTCAGTGTCTTCTCGAAAGAATGCTCTGAGATATACTGAATGATCTCTTCCTGGTTGATACTGTCATCCTGCTCACTTGCGAGGTGTATGAGCTGGAAGAGAAGGTAGTTGATATTAAGATCTATCGTACTGCTGTTGTTCTCGCTTCCGGTCATCTCGTTGAAGAGATTCTCGATACTCTCGTCGATCTTCTCCGGATCGTTCTTTTCGATAGAACTTATGACTTCATCGATGGTGTTCTTACAAAGGATGATGCTGTTCTGACCTACCTGAACTTCATCCTCGTAAATGTAGATCTTCTTCTGGTTATGGAAACCCTTAATACTGTTAAGTCTGACGCAGGCGCTGTATGACTTGGAAAGCTGAGCGATATTCGGAACCTTCTTACCGCAGAGCATTCTTATAGGTCTTGTCATGATGACTTCGATCTTCCTGAGCATGAGGTTTAAGAACTCTTCCTCATTAAGATCACGCCTTGTAGCCATGTTCTCACAATATATAAATCCTATATCGTAATTATCTTCATCATAGGAGACATCGAAAATAAAATGGTTGGCGTTTTCCTTAAGGACTTCCCTGCAGGCATTGTAGAGCTGCCTCTGAACAAGTCTCATGTCGTAATCGTCGCCTTCGGCATTATCTATATCAGCATAATCTTCTGCTATCTCGATATCGATAAACCTTACTCCGCCTGTGATCTGCATGTGCTTATTTACATACTCGAGATCGTCGTCGTCATATTTACCTTTGATGAGAGCGATAACGTTAGTTGCAAGATAAGCATTTGCCATCTTCTCGTGACTTTTCTGGAGCATCATGGATTCCTGATTGAGATTCGATACTTTTCGAAGGATGGCAATAAGGTCTTCCTTGATAACAGGCTTAAGGATGTAGTCGAGGCAGTCATTTCTGATAGCCTTCTGCATATATGAGAAATCATCGTAACCTGTGAGGATAACGAACTTCGCATCTGAGATGTTCTCCTTCTTGATCGTATCGAGAAGCTCGATACCGGTCATGATAGGCATCTGGATATCAGAGATTATAAGATCGACCTTGTTCTCCTTCAGGTAGTTAAGTGCGTCCTTTCCGTTAGACATAACCGCAGCGATCTCGAATCCTTCGCTCTCCCAATCCAAGAGGACCTGAAGGCCCTGAAGGATATACGGTTCGTCGTCGATGAGCATTACTTTCAGCATTTAAACTCCTCCTTCATCTTCCTGAGACTGAGTCTTAAGACATTCAGTCGGTATGGAGATAATAACCGCCATACCAATACCCTGTTCGCTCTCAATAAAGAACTTAGCTTTCTCGTTAAACATCATCTTCATACGGAGACAGGCGTTAAGGATACCTACATGCTTGACCATCTTGATCGTATCGATCGTAACTGTATTCATGAGCTTAGATAGTCTTGCTACTTCGAGATCCTTCATTCCGTCTCCCGTATCTTCGACCTCGATAAAGAGATTCTCTTTAGCTTCGTCTCTATATACCTTAACAAAGATCCAGCCCTGTGTGGACTTTGATTCGATTCCGTGAACGCATGCATTCTCTACGAATGTAACGAGTGTGAGCTTAGGGATCATGAAATTCTCGCAGCCCTCTTCTATGTCGATATCGAAAGACAGCCTGTCTCCGAATCTGTAACTCTGGAGCTGGAGATATGCTTCGATGAATTCGGCTTCTGCGCCGATAGTAACGGAGTCTTCCTGCCAGTCAACGTTCTGACGTTCCATGACTGCGAGCTTTTCAACCATCTCGGCTGTCTCGTCTTCACCTTTAAGGATACTGTGCATCCTTATGCTCTCTAATGCATTAAACAGGAAGTGCGGATTGATCTGGCTCTGAAGAGCGAGAAGTTCGGCGTTCTTACGCGCGATATCGTTCTCCTGCTCTTTTAATTTCTCTTTATAGATAGTATTGGTAAGTTCATTATTAAGTCTTACCATCTTGTTATAGTTCTTCATAAGTTCAGCGATCTCATCCGTACCTTCGATCTGTTTGATCGTCCTGAACGTCTGATGCTTGCCTCCGACGAATGCGTCCTGGAGTTTGTTGATCCTCTTGATGATCGAATTCTCGATGAGCTTCATGATAAGAAGCGGGAGAACAAAAGTAACGATCATCATTACGATGAGAAGCTTGATATTACTCCTGAACACCGAGAAGATCGTGATATCTTCGCTAAAGGAATAGAGCGTGAACTTCGTGTTCAGACTATAGAAATCGTAGGTGGTACTGTAGCGCTCATCCTCAAATCTTTCCATGATCTTTGAATAAGCAAGATTCTCTCGCTCGCTCGAAAACGCTACGTAATCATCGTTAACGATAACATAGATAGAGGATGTAGTCGGGATAGACCTGAGGTTCTCGGCTATGGTACTTGTCATATTCGTGATCGTGATGATCTTTTCCGATCTGGAATTCGCATTCTTGATACGCTTACAGTAGATATACTTTCTCTGCTCGGTATATCTCTCAGTCTTATCCGTAAAGACCAGCAATGCTTCATCTCTTCCTGACTCTCTGAAAAGTCTGTACCATTGCTCGCCTTCAGCTGTAGATAATTGTCTGAAATAATTACCGTTACGGATAGTCGGATTATCTGCATAGATAACGATCTTATCATTTCTGAGACTGATGAGAGATTTAAAGAATGAATCTCTTACATAATCATAGTAAGCACAATAATACTCATAAGGATCCGAATAACTCTTATCGAGAAGATTCGAGATCATCGTGTTCTCATCGATAGCTCGTGCGAGCATTATGTCGTAGTCAGAAAGCGATTTGATCTGCTGTTCATATGCAGCGATCTCCTGCTTACGTGCGAATTCGTAATTACTTTTCTCTTCGGTTACGAGAGCTCTTAAGATGATACCGTCGGTAACGAATATAGGAATGATTACACAACAAATATAGATAACAAGAAACTTACTGTTCAGATTCAGTCTGCTCAGAAGCCTGCTTGTTGAATTCCTTATCATCTACTCTCCCCCAAAGATCAGTACTCAGTTCTGTCCGTAATAAGCATTTGCTCCGTGTTTTCGGAAATAATGCTTGTCCTGGATCTCCTGAGGAGCAGGCTGAACATCTTTATTGATGATCTCTGTCCTGAATGCCATCTTGGCTACTTCTTCGAGTACTACTGCGTTATGAACTGCTTCGTGGCCATCCTTACCCCATGTGAAAGGACCGTGGTTCGTGCAAAGAACACCAGGAACTGCCTCGTAGTCGATGCCACGTTTATTGAATTCCTCAGCGATGACCTCACCTGTGTTATGCTCATAGTTCTCAGCGATCTCGTCCTTTGTAAGAGATCTTGCGCATGGGATACTGCCGTAGAAATAATCTGCATGTGTTGTTCCGTAACAAGGGATATCACGTCCGCTCTGTGCCCATGAAGTAGCGAAAGAGGAATGTGTATGTACTACGCCGCCGATATTAGGGAATTTCTTGTAAAGAAGGATGTGAGTTGGAGCATCCGAAGATGGTTTCATAGTACCTTCAACTCTGTTGCCGTCAAGATCAAGGACTACCATATCTTCAGGCTTCATATCCTCATAAGGAACACCGGAAGGCTTAATGACTACAAGTCCTTTCTCTCTGTCGATCTCACTTACGTTACCCCATGTAAATGTGATAAGTCCGTGCTTCGGAAGGAGCATATTAGCTTCGTAAACTCTTTTCTTCATCTCTTCTAACATATCGTCAAACCTCACTTAATAAGTATCTCTGTAGCTTTTTTCTCGATCTCGAGACCAGGAACATATTTATCCATGAACTTCTCGAATCCATCGATGTCAGCCTTATCAGCCATGAGCTCAGTTGCCTTAGCCTTAGCGAAGATCTCCTTATCAAGGAACTCTTCAAGTGTAGGATAAAGGCTCTTCTTAGCTGCATAAAGAGCAAGGACTGAGATACCCCAAGCACCGCCCTCGCCTGCTGTCGTAAGAAGACAGATAGGAGCATTGATAGCTGCGGAGCATACTGTCTGGCCGGCTACAGGAGTCTTAAAGAATCCACCATGACCGAACATCTTCTTGATCGTAACCTTCTCTTCAAGAGTGAGGATGTTCATACCTATCCTTAATGATGCAAGAGCGGAATAAAGATGCATTCTCATAAAGTTCTGAATAGTGAAATTGTCGTTTGCATTTCTTACAAAGAGAGGACTTCCGTTCATGAAACCTGTTACAGGCTCACCTGAAAGGTAGTTGTAATAGATAAGTCCGCCGCAGTCCTTGTCGCCGTCAAGCGCGCATCCGTAGAGCTTAGTGAACAAGTCGCCCTTATCAAGATCTACTCCCATGAGCTTAGCGAACTGATCGAAAAGGTCTGCCCATGCATTGATCTCAGAAGTACAGTTGTTACAGTGAACCATGGCAACAGGAGCACCTGATGGTGTTGTTACCATATCGATCTCTCTGTGAAGCTTGGAAAGTGCTTTCTTAAGTACGACCATAGCGAAAACAGAAGTACCTGCTGAGATATTACCTGTCTCAGGAGCTACGGAATTAGTAGCTACCATACCTGTTCCTGCGTCACCTTCCGGTGGGCAAAGGAGGATTCCCTCTTCGAGATCTCCTGCAGGATCGAGAAGGAGTGCGCCTTCTTTAGTGAGCTTACCAGCATCTTCGCCTGCATTGAGGACCTTAGGAAGGATACCCTTAAGAGTCCATGGGAAGTTCTTGTCTGCTACAAGACCGTCAAAGATCGAGAGCATCTTGGAATCATAATCCAACTTCTCGGAATCGATCGGGAACATACCTGATGCATCACCTACACCAAGAACCTTGGATCCTGTGAGCTTATAGTGTACAAGACCGGCAAGAGTCGTAAGGAAGGAGATATCCTTAACATGCTCTTCACCGTTTAATATTGCCTGGTAAAGATGAGCGATGCTCCATCTCTGAGGAATGTTGAAATCAAATGCATCTGTGAGCTTGTCAGCTGCCTCTTCAGTAATGGTATTTCTCCATGTTCTGAAAGGAACGAGGAGTTCATCCTTGTCGTTTAACGCAACGTATCCGTGCATCATGGCAGAAAAACCGATAGCAGCGAAAGACTTGATAGCTACACCGTACTTGTTCTTTACGTTCTTCTTAAGATCTGCATAAGCATTCTGAAGACCGCACCAGATTGCTTCTTCGGAATATGTCCAGATTCCGTCAACGTAATCGTTCTCCCATGTGTGATCACCAAACTCGATAGGATTACCCTGAAGATCGGTCAACACAGCCTTAATTCTGGTAGAACCGAATTCGATACCGAGAACTATCTTACCTTCAGATATCATTTCGTTAATTTCCATAGTTATTTCCTCTTTACCATTTTTTATACGGGCATCTGCCCTTCTTAAGTGCCGCGCGGATCTCTACATAGCAACCGCATGCAGCACATGTTCCCATATTGAGTTTCTCGCATTCCTTACAGACATTAAGTCTTTCCGATACGACTTCCTCCGATACCAGGTCCTCCTTCGGAAGAGCACTTAAGCCCTCCTCAATGACCTTACGGTATTGTTCTTCGTTCATCTCCTTTAAAAGACAACGTCTGCAGATCTTCATATCAGATCTCTACTTCGATCCTCATAACACTTGATGCAGGGATGCTGAAGCAGATCTTGGATCCTTCGAAGCTGATCTTATCGAAAACTTCTTCCTTAACAGTATCAGGTGCATCGAATGTGTTGAGTGCATCCATCTTGCCGCCAACGATATAAGCCTTTACTGACTTAACATTGCTGCCGAGAAGATCAGAGCAGATATCATATGACTCATCAACGGAAAGGTTAGTAAGAGTAATGTTGATCTTACCGTCCTTAGCCTTAGATACGGACTCAGTAAGGTTAGGTACCATGTACTCATCCTCAAGTCCGATCGTCTTAGTATCAAGAGTACTCTCGAGCAAAGTAGCATCCTGATGACAATTATACATCTTGAAAACATGATATGTTGGAGTTTTTATCATCTTCTCGCCTTCAGTAAGGATAACTGCCTGAAGAACATTTACAAGCTGAGCGATGTTAGCCATCTTTACTCTCTTACAGTGCTTGTTGAAGATGTTAAGGTTGATACCAGCAACCAATGCATCACGGATAGTATTCTGCTGATAGAGGAATCCTGGATTGGTTCCTTCTTCAACATCGTACCAAGTACCCCATTCATCAACCATGAGACCGATCTTACACTCAGGATCATATCTGTCCATGATAGCGGAATGCTTAGTAATGTACTCTTCCATGTAGAGTGTCTTAGCAAGAGTCATGTACCACTCTTTCTCATTGAACTTTGTGGCACTTCCCTTGTGTGTCCAGTCGTATGGAAGTGTGTAGTAGTGAAGCGTGATACCGTCAAGGAATCCGTGATTGTCATTCCATGAACCGGATCTCTCGAAGCACTTTGAAAGAAGTGTCTCTGTCCAGTCGTAATCCTTATCTGAAGGACCTACACCAAGCTTCATTATCTTCTTATCAGGTGAATAATTCTTAACGAATGTCTGGTACTGTCTGTAGAGGTTAGCATAGTACTCAGGAACCATGTTTCCTCCGCAACCCCATGTCTCGTTACCGATACCGAAATAGTCAACAGTCCAAGGAGCCTCGTGACCGTTTGCCTTACGAAGATCAGCCATAGGAGATACGCCGTCGAATGTCATGTACTCGACCCACTCGCTCATCTCTTTAACTGTACCGCTTCCGATATTACCGTTGATATATGTCTTACAACCGAGCTGCTTAGCAAGTTCCATGAACTCGTGTGTTCCGAAGCTGTTATCTTCGACTACACCGCCCCAGTTGGTATTGATCATCTTTTTTCGAGATTCCTTAGGACCGATACCGTCCATCCAGTGATACTCGTCTGCGAAGCATCCGCCCGGCCAACGAAGGACAGGAACCTTCATCTCCTTAAGTGCTTCAACAACATCATTTCTCATTCCGTTTGTATTAGGGATATCGGACTTCTCGCCGACATAAACGCCCTCATAGATACATCTTCCGAGATGCTCGGAGAAGTGGCCCTGGATCTCAGGATTGATATGACCCAGTTCCTTATTTGTATTAATGTAAAGATTAAACATGCAAACCTCCGCGACATGAATAGTTAGTCCTACGTATTGTGTAAATTACATTATGGTAGGTCAAATTGCAATAAGCAAGAACCATGCTCTTTATTTTAACAGATTATTACCTATAATTTGTCCTGTTGAATATTGATTTTTCCTTGTTTAACATAAATTTTGTAAAAACAATTTAATGAAGATGAGGGTTTATCATGCTCAAGATCGTCGATACCGAGAACGGAAAAGTTCGTGGGTTTTCAGGTAACAACACAAGAATCTCAGTTTTCAAAGGAATACCATTTGCAGCTCCTCCTATAGGAGAGAATCGTTGGAGAGCACCACAGCCTTGCAAGGATTGGGAAGGCATCTATGATGCTTATGAATTCGCACCAATCTCCATGCAGGATCAGCCTGGTATCGGAACAGATGTATACTGCCGCGAATGGCACGTCGACCCTGATATCGCAATGGATGAAGATTGTCTTTATCTTAATGTCTGGACCCCTGCGAAAACAACAGATGACAAACTCCCTGTTCTCGTATGGTTCTTCGGCGGCGCATTCCAGTGGGGATACACAGCAGAGATGGAATTCAACGGTGAGCAGCTTGCTAAGCGCGGCATCGTTGTCGTAACAGTAAACTACAGACTTGGCGCATTCGGATTCCTCGCTCATCCTGAGCTCTTCAGCGAATCACCTGATGCACCTGCTAACTTCGGTAGCCTTGACCAGCAGGCAGGTCTTAAGTGGGTCACAAGAAATATCGCTAACTTCGGCGGCGATCCTGATAACATCACTATCGCAGGTCAGTCCGCAGGCGGCGGAAGCGTTCTTAACCACCTGACAGCTAAGTCCAGCATTGGTCTTTATAAGAGAGCAGTTATGTTCTCAGGTATCATCCAGACTCCTTACATGAAGGATGTCGTTATCTCTCCTAGAGAGAAAGAAGACGCATGTTCCAATGGCCAGAAGTTCTTAGAGACTCTTGGCGTTAAGTCTATTGAAGAAGCACGTAAGCTCGATGCTGCTTTCGTAAGAGAGAAGGCATCCGACTTCAGAAATTCCACGGGCTTCTTCTTCACTCCAATGATCGATAAAGTATTCCTCGAAGATGACCCATTCAAGCTCTTTGTAGAGGGTAAGCACGCACATGTGCCTCTCATCTCAGGTAACACTTTCGATGAGTTCCCTAGCTTCATCATGGCAGATTCCAAGGAGGAATTCGAGAGTAAGGCAAGAGCAAGGTTCGGCGCTAAAGCTGACACATTCCTCTCCTTCCCTGAAGCTCAGGAAAACAACGGCAATCTCTATGCTCCTCTTAAGGGTATCGAGTGTTCCGTTAAGGCAGCATTTAAGCATAACGATCAGCCGAGCTACTACTATTGCTTCGAGCCTGATATCCCGGGTGATGATAACCCTGGTACATTCCATTCAGTCGACCTCTGGTTCTTCTTCGATAACCTCCACGAGTGCTGGAGACCATTTACGGGAAGACATTATGATCTCGCAAGAAAGATGAGCAATTACTTCGTAAACTTCATCAAGTGCGGAGATCCTAACGGCAACGATGTTGACGATACAGCAATGACAATGTGGAAGCCATATTCTCCTTCTTACAAGAACGAGATGCACTTCACAGCTAATGGTCCTGTAGCTAAGACACAGGACGAGAATCCTCATTCCAAATTCCTCGATTTCATCGCTGATTTCTTGGAGGAAGCAGCTCTCGGAACAGAGGTCAAAGCAGACGCTTCTGCAGTTCCTATGATCCAGCTTTATGAGGTTCCGAAAAAGCAAGCATTCAATCCGTACCTCCCTTCATGGGAATATGTACCGGACGGCGAGCCATATGTTTTCAATAACAGAGTATATGTATACGGTTCACACGACTTCTTTAACGGCGTAGCATTCTGTCCTGGTGACTATGTATCCTGGTCAGCTCCTGTTGATGATCTCGGTAACTGGACATACGAAGGTATCACATTCAAGAGATCTGATGACCCTATGAACGGAGATGACAGAGGATGTCTCTACGCTCCTGACGTTACAGTCGGACCTGACGGCAGATATTACATGTACTACGTTCTCGATAATCAGAACGTTGTAGCCGTAGCCGTATCCGACACACCTTCAGGACACTTTAAGTTCTATGGTCACGTTCATTATGAAGATGGCACGCTCCTTGGAAACAAAGAAACTGACGAACCACAGTTCGATCCTGGTGTTCTCACAGAGGGTGATACAACATATCTCTTCACAGGATTCTGCGGACAGACAGATGCAAGCCGTCACGGCTGTATGAGAACAGTTCTTGATAAGGACATGCTCACAGTCAAGAAAGCACCTGAGTTCGTTATCCCTAGCACACAGCACAGCAAGGGTTCTGAATATGAAGGTCATGCATTCTTTGAAGCTCCTTCTATCAGAAAACGCGGCAACATGTATTACCTCATCTATTCTTCAGAGGTAATGCACGAGCTCTGTTACGCTTATTCAGAAGATATCCTCGGCAAGTTCACATACGGCGGAGTTATCGTAAGTAACTGCGACATGCATATCGACACATATAAGCCAGCTGATAAGCCGACAGCTTATGGTGCTAACAACCACGGTAGTATCATTGAGATCAATGGTGAGTGGTATATCTTCTATCACAGACAGACAAACAACGACTGGTATTCAAGACAGGGCTGCGCTGAGAAGATCGCTTTCGATGAGAACGGTCAGATCAAGCAGGTCGAGATCACATCCTGTGGTCTTAACGGCGGACCTCTTTCCGACAAGGGAGAATATGCAGCATACATCGCTTGTAACATTTTCGATGATCGTAATCAGAAATATGTCGGCGAGCATAAGGTTGCTTACATCACTCAGGAAGGTAAGGACGGCGACGAGAATCTTGGTTATGTAAGAGATATCTTCGACGGCACTACTGTCGGATTCAAGTATTTCGATCTTAAGGATGTTAAGGGTCTCAAGATCATCACAAGAGGCTACGGTCAGGGTGACTTCGAGATCAGGACTTCGATCGACGGTGATGTAATCGGCATGATCCACGTTGACTTCTGTACAGCATGGACTGTCGGAACAGCAGACTTCACGATCGCTGACGGAACATATCCTCTCTACCTTACATTTAAGGGAATGGGAAATCCTTCACTCAAGAGTTTCGAATTCTTACATTAATGGTGAATAGCCAACTGAATCAGTAAACAGCTTTCTGTCTGCTCCTCATTGGCAGAAAGACTAAGAAACCGCTCATCTTCGTGAGCGGTTTCATATTTTTTATCTTAAGAAATATACAAGTCCGATGAAGTGACATATGGCTCCGAAATCCACCAGGAAGTGCCAGACCATATGTGCGAATTTGTACTTACCTGCAAAGAAGATCATACCGACCGTGTAGCAGATAGTACCTGACAGAACGAGCCAGAAGCATGGGAGTGAAGCCGCATGGAAGAAGCCCGTGATATAGAAAACGATTATCCAGCCGAGCAAGACATAAACTACAACAGAGATTATCTTACTTGCTTTGGACTTGGAATACATAAGTGACTTGAAAAGGATACCTGCGAGGCATAGGCACCACTGTGCGATACAAAAACCGATACCGACGCCACCGCCAATAAGTGAAAGCCAAACAGGTGTATATGTTCCTGCGATACATGCAAATACCATGCAATGATCAAGCTTACCAGTTACATACTTATGAGTTGTTCCGCGCTTTGTGGAGTGATACCAGGTAGAAGCAAGGAACATAAGAAATGAAGCGACCATATAGATGGAGATACCAACTGCATCGATAACTTCCTTGCCGCTCGGAGCATGAATATAAGCTCTAATAGCAGCGTAAGGGATCATTCCGAGGAAGAATACAGCCATAACACCATGAGTTACGGAGTTACCGATCTCCTCACCTACTGTGCTCTGTGTCTTCTTGAAAGTCTTTACAACACGATTGGAACCTTCATAATCAGAAAGACTCTCGAGTCCTTCTTCAAGAGCGTCGATATCATGCTTGTTCTCAGCTTTGACATCATCGCTGTTAGTCAGGTATTTTTTCCAAAATTTCTGATTCTTAGCCATTCAAATCTCCAATCGGTCTTTTTGCATACACCATTCTACATAGAAAGCATATGTTTTTCAAGTAAAGGAAAAATGTCATTCTTCCTTAGAAGGAGGACCGAGTTGAATCGCACCGTTATCAG
This sequence comes from Clostridiales bacterium, assembly GCA_017649745.1. Next base: position 18,531 of record JAGCGE010000138.1, read on the forward strand.
GTTTCGGAGCAGGCGCAGGAGCACCAAGTTCGATAGCCTGACCGGTTATCGGCTTACTTTCAGGTTTCTTAGGAGTTGTTCTGTTTATCTCGATTATCGGTCTTCTAACTCCCGGATTAGGGTTAGAAGGCTTCTGCTGTGCTTGCGGCTGCGGTTGTGGCTGCGGTGCAGGCGGAACGACAACCTTAGGCTGTGGTGCCGGTTGTGGAGCAGGCGCAGGAGGAATATTGATCTGAGGTTGTCTAACCTTAGGCTGCTGTGGCTGCGGTTTTGGCTGCTGTGGTTTCGGCTGCGGCTGAGCTGAAGGTCTTGGAACGACCTTAGTCTCTGACTCTACCGGAGCAGGAGTCCTTACAGGAGCTGGTGCAGGAGTAGTCTCAGCCGTTTTCGCTTCCTTAGGAGCAGAAATAACTGTACCAAGGATATCCGGCTCTCTAGTAGTATTCGCTTCTTCCTTTGGACCATCATTCGGTACAGGTGCAAGTCTCTCACGAATATATGCGTCCTTGTAGAATCTGATAAGGAATGCGATAAGGTAAGCGCCAAGTGCGAAAGGCATAACAAGCTTAGGAAGGGCCAATGCGAACTTTTGGCCGGTAAGGAAACTGATACCGACATAAGGTGCATTCACCATAATGTATATCGCTTCAAGGATGAATGCCTTAAGTGTGGTTAAGAAGCTAACATCGCTCATGGCAAGCTTAGCCTGCATTCCAGGAAGAATCATTCCGGGAATATAAGCTACAAAACCGAAAGTTGCTATACCTAAAGTAGCCCAAAGTTTCTTCTTGATAGCACAGATGATCGGAACGACAAGAACCACGAGCACACTAAAGAGCACGCTCACTAATGTCTCAAGTAAAGAGATCTTACGTTCGATCACGCCGCCATAGGAAAAGTATGTCGGAAGGAGGCAAACAAAAGACAATGATACCGCCACCAGAAATAAAAACAGGCATGTAAAATAATCTCTTCGCACGTAATAACCTTCCTTTAAAAAATATACCGTTCCTTATTATATCACTCTTATGCAAATCCCCATTTTTCTTCAGGGCGTTCTGCACCGATATACTTACAATTGATCTTCTTAAGAGTGACACCAGGTGCTCCAAAGTGAAGGCGGATTATCGCAGGCTGACCGCTGCAGAAGCACAACAATTTGGATGATACGTCTTTGCCTTCAGATCCGTTCCATGTGATTACACTGATAGGGATACTCGTATAGAAGAATGTCATCGGGATCTGAGCAAGATCATTAAGATCGGAAGAAGCTGTGAACGAGAATTCATAGCAGCCCGGCTGAGTGACATTAAGTCCGAATACGGCATCATGACCATGAAGAGTATCGTATTCTGTCATATCAAGGACTGCACCGTCTTTGATCTCGAAGTACTTGTCTGCTTTAACAGGTACCTTATCATCTGCAAACGGAGAATCGATATGCTCGATCTCAAGACCCTGACCAAGGACTCTGTCCATAGCAGGAGTATGAAGAGCAAATCCGAGGATGTTCTTCGCACACCTTTGCAGGTCTGCTCTTGTAAGAAGTTTAGGATCGCCTTTCTGAAGTGTCTCGTATGTATTTCCGTCTCTGAGATCACGAAGCTCAACAAACGGATAACACATATAAAGGTCATTTTGTGCTCTTACGCACTCGAAGTGATTCTTCTTATCGCCTACACCGTAAGCTACTGAGTTGGAATTAGCCCACCAGTCAGACATTACGATACCCTTGAATCCCCAGTTGTGACGGAGGATCTCTGTAGTTGTCTCATAGTTTGAAGAACCGTAAGTTCCGTTGATCCTGTTGTAAACTGACATAACGCAAGTAGCATTCTCATCACGTACAGCCATCTCGAAAGCACGAAGATAGATCTCACGAAGTGCTCTCTCTGATACGTTGGAACTCATGGAGTGACGTTTGTATTCTCTGTTATTGGTACAGAAATGCTTGATGCATCCTGTTACCTTATTCTTGTGGAGACCGCGAAGCTGTGCACAAGCAACCTTACCTGTAAGGAACGGATCTTCTGAGAAATACTCGAAGTTACGTCCGTTCAAAGGATGTCTGTGAATGTTGATACCAGGACCAAGGATAACATCGATCTCGTTACTTACCATCTCAAGACCAAACCATGTAAAGAGGTCTTCGATAAGTTCTGTATTAAATGTCGAAGCGATGCATGTTCCATTAGGTATTGCCATTGCGCACTTACCACTGTCGATCCTCATTCCTGAAGGACCGTCTGAACAGCAGCATGTCGGAACACCAAGAGAACGCATCTTCTCTGTTACGCCTGCAAAAGCACCTGCTGTTCCTGTTGTAACCTTAGGACTTCCCATTCCTTCGCCCTTAACGATGAGACAGAGCTCCTCGTCAGTCATCTGAGAAATGAAGTCGTCTAATGTATTCTTACCGTTATAAACATCTTCGAACCTGATTCCGAGATCACCTCTGTACTGGATCTCGTCAGGAAGATCAGCAAGTCTTCTGTCGATCGCGTTGATCTCTCTTGTTGGAACATCTTCATAAGAGATCTGAAGATCCTTTGTAGGGATGATCCTCTGGAACTTATCGATAGGCTTACATGCCGTCGATACCTGCTCAACAAGGATAGGCTCATCTATATCAAAAGAACCTGCAAGCTCAGCATCTCTTACATTCTCACCGACATAGAACTCGTAAGTTCCCTCTTCCATGATCCATGAATAAGGATGTGTTGTCTTTCCCGAATCATCATAAGAAGAGATGTCACGGAGATTGATCTTGATCGTCATATCCTGTGATTCACCCGGCTTAAGAAGCTTTGTCTTGGCAAATCCGCAAAGAGCTCTTGATGGCTTACCAAGTACGCCCTGAGGAGCTGATACGAATACCATCGCTACGCATTTACCCTCAACTGAACCGGTGTTTGTCACGTTCAAGGATACAAATACATCATGATCGAAATTTACGCCCTTGCTCTCGATCTTAAATGTTGTATATGAAAGACCGTATCCGAATGGATAGAGGACCTTGCTTTTCGAGAAGGTCTCGAAAAATCTGTATCCCACATAGATATCTTCTTCAAAGTTATCTCTCTCGCCGTCGCCTTTTCCGAAGTTCTTGTCGGAAGGATAATCTTCGATATTCTCAGCGATAGTATCTGTCAGGTGTCCTGAAGGATTCTTGTTACCTACTAAGATCTCAGGAACAGAAAGAGCACCGATCATACCGCCCTGCCATACGTAGAGGACAGCAGAAGGCTTATACTTCTTAACAAATGACATGTCGATAAGTCCACCGGAGTTGATGATGACGATCGACTTCTCATATGAAGAACACACTCTCGCGATCATGTCTTCTTCCTTGTCTGTGAGCTGATAAGCGCCCTTCTCATTAACATTGTCACGATCTTCACCAGCCAGACGTGCGATGATAGCGACAGCAGTATCTGTCTTGGAACTAGCCTTCGATACGATATCGTCTGTAAGAGGCATCTCCTCCTGAGACCAAGGTTCGTTACCCCAGCCTATGCCGTTATCGATCGGGCTTTCCTTGTCAAACTCGTCATAAATGGCTGCGAGTTCCTCATCGATATCGATATCAGGTGACTTGATAAGAGCCTCCCTTATCGTAACTACATGATTAACGTTAACCATTCCGCCGGAACCGGTTCCGCTCTTGATATAGTGATCCTGCATTCTTCCGAACAAAGAAACGGTGCAGCCCTTTTTAAGGGGCAGTGCACCGTTGTTTTCTAACATAACTATTCCTTCGGAAGAAATCTCCAATGAATCATTTATATATTTGTTCCAATCCAAAGTAGATTTCATAAATTATTACGCTCCGTTCCCGGCGTTATCCCATTGCCTGTTCTTCGTAATGAGGTACTTCGCCGTATGGAATGATTCTAGCATAATAACATCTTTGAATAAACTCAGGACTTCTTGTGAAACTGTAAACAAGTTGTTCTCTTGTCATTCCTTCATTAAGTCTTCCCATCCAGTAGTTGTAACCTGCCTCGTCACCACATTCCAGAGGATTTCTATCCATGAAGGTCTTGTATAGTCTCATGAGATATTCGCCATTATCAAGATGATTGTCATACATCTCGTCACTAAGGAAGAAGAATGCACCGACATACTCACCTGTCATGCTGAAGCCTGCGAGGTTAACTGCCCAGTAATTGAGACCTTCCTCATCGTATGTTCTTCCGAGAGCGATGTTATAGATCCTCTCTACGAATCTGTAAACATCTTCAGTTGGCATGATAGCGATCTCTGAAGCGATCGTTGTACCAGAGATGATACCGAATGTCGCACATGTATCGGCCCACTCCTGAGAGTTAACGAAGCACCAAGCAACAGAGTTTCTGTCTGCACCATCAGCAAGAACACTCATCCAATAAGCTTTTCCCTCAGGATCGTCTGCAGAGCTTCTTGCAAAGAATGTAAGATAGAGAGCATCGATATAATCACTGTCTGAAAGATGACGATCACGAAGCTCCTGGCTCGTGATAAATCCCATAGCTACTTCACCGCCGTTCTGGTTGAACGTATAGAGTTGATCTGTCCAGTAATCAAGTCCGCCTGCTTCAGGATCTCTGCCGAGGATCAAAGTGTAGAGACGATCGATAAATGCTTTTATAGGGATCCTGTTATCATACTCTTCGCCTTCACCGCCCTGTCCAGGACCCGGATCAGGAATTGGATCAGGATTTGGAGTCTGAACCTTCTCGAACTTAGCAGTCCATGAATCATCTACAACAACGCCATGCTCGAAAGTAAACGGATTATCCGTAACAACTCCGTCGCCTGCATCCCAGCCAATGAACTTATAACCTGAATTAGCTGTTGCCTTAAGAGTGTAATTTCCTTCAACGCAATCCTTGCTTATGCTCTCTCCCGTTTCATTGGTATCAGGACCTGTAAGTGTAATAGTACCTGCACCCTTGATATTAGGAGTAACATTCAATTTAGTTGTCTTAGGGATCAGTTCGAAAACAGCTGTCAACTTTTGACCTGTTGATTTTGCAAAAAGAGAAGTGGTCGCATTTGTACTAGTACTATCGCCTTCCCACCTTACAAAACGAAAACCAGCTGCAGGAGTTGCAGTTATATTCAAAGGCGTACCACTTGCAAATGTCTTATTGATGACTTCTCCGGAAGCAACAACCGTACCATTAGATTTGACAGAAAATGTTCCTGCACTCGGAATATTCGGTCCGATGTAGAGACCGGTTTTCTCTCTGAAAAGAGCTTCATACTCTACCGTTTGGCCTGCACCGACATATACCTGGAACGGATTATCCTCTATGATCGCTTCAGTATCACGGAAGCATACGAACTCATTATTATATCCATTAGCGGTCTTAGGCATTGCCTTAATATAGTAATAACCTTCGTTAAGTTCCTTTCCTCCAGGAGGAAGAGTCTTATATCCACTATCCTTATAAGTACTGTAGATTATGGCGCCAAAACCTGAATTGAAATGGACTACTAACTTTCCTGTTCCTGCAGCAGATACATCATTATTTAAGATCGTAAATAATGAAAGAACAACAGCAAGTGACAAAAGAACACTTAAAACCTTGCTGCACCCTTTCTTGATACGCTGATTCATACATAACCCTCCGATCAACATTTCTAGATGCTATCAGTATATCAGAAAGCTATGGTGAATCTATCAGCCAAAAGGATGATTATTCGAACGGTATTATTCTCGCATCGATACAGCGCTGAACGAACTCAGGGCTTCTCGTAAAGCCCAGGACTACAGCCTGTCTTGACGCTCCGCCGTTGAACACGCTGATCCAGTAGTTATAACCTGCCGTATCAGGTTCTCTGTCCATAAATGTAAGATAGAGTCGTTTCAGGAATTCCTCGTTAGAAAGTCCGTAGCCTTGCATCTCTTCACTCATAAAGAAAAATGAACCTACATATTCACCTGTCATATTGAAGTTTGCGAGATTGGATGCCCAGTATTCACGACCTTCGTAATCATAACTTCTTCCGAGAGCGATAGTGTATATCCTCTCAACGAAGCTGTATGTTGACTCAGATGGCATGATGACCTTGGTAGAAGCTGTCTGAACGCCTGATCTGATACCGAAATCAGCACAAGTATCAGCCCATTCTCTTGATTCCATAAAACATCCTGCAACGCCCAGCTTATCGAGCTTGTTGTTATTCAGGATATCCATCCAGTATGCTTTACCTTCAGCGTCAGGATCTCTGTCGAAGAAAGTGTGATACATGATGTCGAGGAACTGTTCGTTACTTAATGGTCTTCCTCTGAATTCTTCACTTGTTATAAAGAGTTTAGCAACTCCCGCACCAGTATCTTTAAATGTATACAGATTGTCAGTCCAGAAATCGATTCCTGAAGGATCAGGTTCTCTGTTCAATACGAGAGAATAAAGACGTGTAACGAAAGCTCTTACCTTATCTATAGACTCAACCTGAGCAGGAGCTTGAGTAACAGGTGCTTGAGTTACAGGTGCCTGCGTTACCGGAGCCTGAGTTACAGGTTGCGTAACCGGTGCCTGTGAAACAGGAGCCTGAGATATAGGCTTATCCGTAGGTTCATCTGTCGGTTCATCTGTTGGTTCATCTGTTATCGGATCAGTTGTCTGCTTTTTCGAGACATAGCATGTCCACTGATCACCTGTAGGATTATTGATCTTCAAGGTGTTTCCTGTAGTCTTTGTGCCATTCTCGCAAAGCCAGTAATCGACCTGATAGCCATCAGGGATGTCCGCTTCTATAATATATTTAGCGTCCTCGAAACCTCTGTCGATCTTGGTCAGATTAGAACATTCAGGGACCAGAACGTATTTACTTCCGTACATCTCCTGAACGTTGAAAGTTACAACGTTTTCGACATTTGCTTTTACCTTTATCTTATGGAAATACTTGATCTCATATTCCCTTCTCGGATCATCCGGGAAGACCGGAGTCTCATCATAATAGTCCTTCTCACCAGGCCTGAAATAAGTCTCTCCGTTTGCCCATACGCTCTCTGTCTTTGTGTAATCAGGATGATGATACATATAGAAAGGATCTACTGGGAATGTCAGATAACTGTTCTGTTTTGTGTAAAGATAGAACTCGTAGACGTTCGTCTGGCCAGCTGTCTTGGCTGTATCCTTGAACTTGACCGGAATAAGTTCGTCGATCTCCGCCATCTGGTATTTAACATTAAGAGCACAGTTTTCGAAAATAGTCCTGGAAGTCGTGCCGTATCTGCCTTCTGTCTTTACGGAATAAGTAAACTTGACCTCGATCTGTGCATCGTAAAATGCAGAATCGATCGTTCCGGATGCAGTAGCGATAACGAAATAATATTGCTTTTCAGGATTAAGGTAATATCCCATTCCCGGATCATCTTCAGCTATGAATTCGTTCCAGTTAGGAGTAACGCCTCTGTCAGCTTCGATAAGATTGATATACAAGCCTGCAGGAATATTGTAGTAGATCTGAGTGTTATAGTCGTTGACTACAAACGGGATTATAACCTTAGGAAGATCGGTATATGTCGTAACGGTCTTAGGCCTGTAGCCAAGATCGATATCCATCTCTTCAGGGAAATCGGTTATGGTCAGAGATTCTGCTCTGTCATCGACCTTAAAGAATGTAAATATCGTCAGAACAGTACAAAGAGTAAGCACCATTCCAATAAGACGTCTTAGATTTCTGCCCATATTACCCTCCGAAAACACTTCAATACATGACTATTATACAGACGGACGAGGGCTCTGACTATAAGCCGAAAGTATGATTACTCTTCAAGAAGTTTCGGGTCGGCACCTGTATATCTGATGATCTCTTCCATTCGTGCTTTGTCGGTAAACGATACAAGACTATATGCCTTACCTGTCTTACCTGCACGCGCGGTCCTTCCGATCCTGTGAAGGTAGAACTCGTTATCTGTCGGAATGTCGTAGTTAAATACAGCGTCAACGTCGTCAACATCGATACCTCTAGCTACAACATCAGTAGCTACAAGGATCTCGAACTTCTCGTGACGGAAAGCATCCATCATCCTGTTTCTAGCACCCTGACCCATATTGCCCTGGAGGCATCCGCATCTGAATCCTGCTGCTTTTAATGTCTCGAAAACGATCTCCGTCTGTCTCTTTGTATTGCAGAAAACAATGGATTTCTTAAATCCTTCTTTTCGAATGAGTCTGATGATGGAAAGTGCCTTATCCTTCTGAGGAACCTCGAGCATATACTCGTCGATCTTCGGACGATCCTCTGCCTTAGGCATTACGTCGATCTCCTTGGCACCCTGCATGAATGACCATGTGATATTCAATACTTCACGCGGCATCGTAGCCGAGAAAAGTGCGATCTGCTTATCTTTAGGAGTAATCCTCATGATCTCCTGGATGCTCTTGATAAAGCCCATCTTGAGCATCTCGTCGGCCTCGTCTAAGACAAGAGTATAGATCTTTCTGATGTCGATGATGTGTCGCTCGTAAAGGTCGAGAAGACGGCCAGGAGTAGCAACGACGATCTGTGGATGCTTACCTATCCTCTCAGCCTGAAGGCGCATGCTCTGGCCTCCGATGATCGCAACGACATTAACACCCTTTATGAATCGCGCGAGGTTCTTTATCTCGCTAGTGATCTGGAGTGCGAGCTCTCTAGTAGGACACAGGATAAGAGCCTGGATATCTTTCGATTCAAGATCGAGATATTCAAGGATCGGGATGGAGAAAGCAAAGGTCTTGCCTGTTCCTGTCGGAGCCTTGGCAATAAGGCATTCGTCCTTCATGAGTATCGGAATAGCGAGCTGTTGCACCGTTGTCGGGCGCACGACTTTCATCTTGTCCAGGGATTCGATGATCTCCTTGGACAGGTCCATATCCTTGAAACTGATCTCTTTCATTAATTGTCCTCGTCTGATTCTTTTGTCTCGGTCGTAGCCGTAGTTGTTGCCGCAGGAAGAGCATCCGTATTGTTCAGCCTTGCCTTGAACTTCAAAGCCTCATAATAAGGGATATCGAAGATATATGATGCTCTTTCGTCATCTCCGAAAACGTTATTATACTCGAGGACGGAATAATAATTCCAAAGGTCCTTATGAAGCATCTCGAGCTTACCTGCAATATAGTTACCGTCTTTATCGCATATACCCATTGTCGTAACGACAGGATAGAGCTCATAAAGATCTGAGAGGAACATCTGATACTCTGTCATAGGAAGACCAGCTACCTGCATAACGAGTGTTGAGAGGTAGTTGAGTGAGATCGCATTGATCTCCTTTTCAGGAATATCATAGTTAGCCCAGATAAAGTAATCTGTGATATAGAGTTTCTGCATCTCTTCAGGAGAAAGCTCAGCAACATCCTTAACACCGAGGATGTTCTCATAGAATCCGTCCTTGAAGCTCGGGAGATGGTCTCCGAAGAAGCAGATGACTGTTGGCTCATCGACATTCTGGAAATACTCGATAAGCTCCTGTATGGCTTCGTCTGAATGCCTTGCAACAGAGAAATACTGCTCTGCCTGTGGGTATGCGCCCGGATCAGGTACATAGCTTACATCAGGTTCGAAGTTCGCATATGTCTTTGTATAAGAACCGTGGTTCTGCATCGTAACGTTGAAGCAGAAGAACGGATTATCGCATTCTTGCTCATTCTTTTCGAAAAGCTCGATGACCTTCTTATATGAGCATGAGTCACTGATATAGGATCTGATATATTCAGGCTCCTGGAAATCATCGATCGAATAGAATCTGTCGAATGCCATATAGTTATATACGTCAGGTCTGTTCCAACCGCTCGCAAGATACGGATGAACTGCATAAGCCGTGTAGCCGTAGCCCTTAAGGACTCTCGAGAGAGAACCCGCATCATCGTCGATATACTGCTGATAAGGGATACTACCGTTAGGCATGATCGTCATGGAGTTACCTGTAAGGAACTCGAATTCGGAGTTAGCCGTACCGCCGCCGTATGTAGAAACATAGCAGTCGCCCTTGATCGTATTCTCAGAAAGAGAATCGATGAATGGTGAATATGGCTGGCTAAGTTCGATATCACCAAACTGTGAGAAGTCAGAATAAGACTCATTCATGATACAGATGATGTTAGGCTTGTTTGTAGAAGCGATACGTCTTCTGATGTCACCCGTGATCTTCTGATCTGTGAGCATGTTAGTTCCGTAGTTATCGGAAACGTCTGCTTCGACATCAGCAAGTCCCTGCTCGCTATATACTGCAGGAGCCTTGACCTTCAGGTACTGGGCATTCATCGTGATAGCAACGATCATACCGTTATCAGTGTAGTTAAGAGGCTGGTTCCAAACGTTATTAACGATACCGAGCTTCTTCATGATGGAATTCTGTGTAGTGGAATATCTGTCCGTATCGAAAAGAGCGAAGACCATGAGAGTTCCTAGCGTAAGGCAAAGGGCACTGATACCGATCCTCGACTTGATCTTCCTCATGCTGTAACGGAATCTGGATACGACTGCTGTAACGAGCATGAAGAGACATGCTGTCATGATGACAATATAAGAGAGCTTTATCTCATACTCACCTGCAACGTTCATTGCTGTCTTGAAAGAAGCTACGTCAGAAAGTGAGAGCGGCTCGCCTCTGAACTCGAGCTTATAGAAGTTGATCAAAGCCAATATGAAGATCGCTGTGTTGGAGAACAATACCGCGAACCTGAGCTTATTGGTGATCGCAAAGAAGAAGCAGTAGATCAGGAAATAAAGGATATAGTTAACAAAGTAAGCCGCGAAGATCTTATTAGTGATCGAGTTGGCATTAAGGATCTCAACGAGAAGGAATGATACGACCGGCATGAGTGCGAGGATAAAATAGCAGATAACCTTACGTCTTGCCTTGTCGATGTGGAGTACCAAAAGTGCTGAGAAAGAAGCTGACAGGATCGAGATCAAGGAGATAGCAAATGCCAGATAATGGAACTGTGCATAAGCGATCTGTGTTGAAGCCTGCATACGGATCTCAGGATCATGTCCCGGGAATTCTACCTCACCGCACTCATCAGGAACGTTATTGGATACCCAAAGTCTTGGTGATCTTGCTTCTGTTGTTCCTTCGCAGAGAACTGTATATTTATATGAACCATTCTTCTTAACATGAAGGTTCACATCGAATCTGTAATAATCATCACTTACGAGATCAGCTACCGCAACCTGCTTATTGTAGATCACAGCCTCATCTTTGTCATAGATAGTAAAAGTGACTGTTCCCTCGTTATAGTCGCAGTTAGCAAAACGGAGCTCGATATAGTTGATAGTCGGACCTGAAGGCTTGATCGGCTGTACCAAAGGCTCGCCAAAGATCCTTCCGCTTCTCTCACCTCTTGTACCCATGCAAGCGGAGACTCTCTCGTCCTTAAAGTTAGGTAAAAGAATGAATAACACTGACAACAGTAAGATAAGAACGATGCTTACTGCTACCCAGCGTTTTTTATTTCTAGTAATCGATATGACTTTTTTGAATTTGCTAAATCTTTTCATCTATATCTAACCTAACCAAATACCAACAGTTAGAATTGTAAAGGATTAGCCTATTAAAATAAATAAAATAGCATTTGGTTACATTGTCGAAGTTAACGATAAAAAAGGGATAAGTGTTGTTTATAATTCTCTCTTACTTTTTTCGAAAAGCACTGATAATAGCACAGACAACAAAGACAAATACGGAGATAAGGCAGATAGTTCCACCCGGCTTAAGACCGTAGAGGAACGACAGTACAAGGCCAAGACAAGTCGAGCAGACCGAGAAGATCATCGAGATGATGATCTGCTTTTTATAGCTTCTCGCGATCATAGAAGCCGCTGCTACAGGAACTACCATGAGACTTGATATTATGAGCGTTCCGACGATCCTGGCAGATACTGATACGGCAAGAGCTGTAAGCACTGTGATAAAGACGTTCACAATACCTGTCCTGATGCCGAGGAGCCTAGCTGAATCTTCATCGAACGATATGAGGAATATTGCCCTATAAAGGACAATATAAGTAACTATTACTATAAGACCTATCACAAGGATGATGATAAGTTCACTTATGGAAGTAGCGAGAATAGATCCGAACAGGAAAGACGAGAAATCAGCACCCTTCTTAACAAATCCGCTCATGACGCCCGCGATACCGATACCAAGCGACAGGATTATCGCAACAGCCATCTCGCTATGCATACCGAGTCGCTTCCTGACGGCTTCGATCATTATCGCGCCGACAAGACAGGCGAAGATAGCACCTACGATCGGATCGACACCTGCCACAAGTCCGATCGATACACCTGCAAGAGATGTATGAGCAAGTGAATCGCCGATCATCGAAAGTCTCTTGTGGACCATGACATTACCAAGAAGCGAGATGATAACAGCGATCATGATGCCTGCTATAAAGGCCTTTACCATATATGAATATGAGAACATAGACAGAAGTTCGCTCATTATTTGTCACCTCCGTCATGATGTTCATGATGATCATGATCGTGCCCGTGCTTACAGTTGGCACAGTGGATATGACCTTTATTCGAAGAGTGACTGTGAGCATGAGCATGGACGACCGTTGCTTCAGGCATCGCTTCTTCAGCAAGTGAATGGTCGCTTATACAAAGGACCCTGTTAACGTAAGATGAGATCCTCGCGAGGTCATGAGTAACCATGAGGATCGTAACCTTTTTCTCGATGTTCTGCTTATGAAGGATAGCCATGAGCCTGTCAACGGATTCACCATCTATACCTACTGTAGGCTCATCTAAGATAAGAAGACTAGGATCGTTCACGAGAACTCTCGCGAGCATGACCCTCTGCTGCTGTCCTCCAGAAAGTTCTGAGATCAGGCGCTTTTTGTAATCCTGCATATCGACTGCCTTAAGGCTCTTGTCGATAAGTTCCTTCTTGTTCTTACCCTTGATCAGCTTAGGTATCATAGAATATCTTATTATCTCTTCTACCGTCGCCGGAAAAGACGAAGAGAGTGCACCACTGTTCTGCGGCACATAACCGATACCTTCGTAATTCTTCTTCCCGACAACATTCTGTCCGAGAAGCATGACACTTCCCTTATCAGGCTTAAGAAATCCCAAAAGGAGCTTTATCATCGTGGATTTACCAACACCGTTATCACCGATAATAGCCGAGAAGTCGCCTTCCTTTACCTGGAAAGAGACGCCTTCGAACAGGTTGGTATTATCATATCCGAATGTCAGATCCTTAACTTCAACAACGTTTTCCATGAATATCCCTCATTAAGACAAGCCCTTGATAAGTGCTTCGAGATTGTCCTCCATCACCTTACAATACCTGGAATCAGCGTCCTTGTACTCATCTTCGTCCAATGTCTCGAAAGTACGAAGCGACAGGAGTTCACAGCCTGTCTCATCACTAAGCGTCTTCGCTGCGTCAGCACTTACAGATGCATCAAAGAACACAGCCTTGATATCATTATCCTTTACGAAATCCGTTATGGACGCAAGAGTCTTGGCATCAGGCTCAGAATCTTCTGAAAGGCCGTCGATCGCCATCTGCTTAAGACCGAATTCGTTACACATATAACCGAAAGCATCATGAGATACTACGATCGTCTCGCCCTTATAAGGAGCCAGCTTCTCCTCATATTCACCCTTGATCCTCGTTACTTCTTCCTTAAGGGAATCAGCTCTGTTCTTATATCCGTTGCTGTGCGAAGGATCGTTCTCAGACAGGAACTTCTCGATATTATCGACCTCTGTCAGGGCATTTTCGAAAGAAAGCCAGATGTGAGGGTCGGTTCCGTGATCTTCCTCGATAGTATTCACACCGGTTGAAGCATCAAGGACCTTCACATTCTTAAGTGAACCGCTCTTCTCGATCGTCTCAAGCCAAGGCTCCATGCCGGCACCGTTAGTGATCAGAACATCAGCCTTTTCGATATTTCTCATATCAGTTGTGGAAGGCTCCCAGTCATGCGGTTCAGCTCCGCAAGGGACCATCAGCTTAACTTCTGCATCGTCACCTGCGATAGTCTTAGTTAAGTCGTAAACCGGAAAAACGGTACAATAAACATGGAACTTATCAGTCTCGAAAGAGTTATTAGAGGTACATGAACAAAGGCATGATACCAATATCAATGCCGTAACGAAAACGCTTATTCTTTTAAGGATGCAACGCATTTACATGACCTCTTTCAACATAACTAGACTATAATTATAATACATATGTCAACATGATATAGAAGGAGATACCATAAATGGCTAACAGGGTTTTCTTAACGGTATTGGATAGTTTCGGTATAGGCGAAGCAATAGACGCAGGACTTTTTAACGATGAAGGAAGCAACACTTTAGGAGCAGTATGTTCCATTGAAGACCTTAATCTTCCGAATCTCGCGAAGCTCGGGCTTTTCGATATTACAGGACATAAAGATCAGAGGATCCTTACGCATCTTCAGAATAACAAGTACGATCGTCCGATAGGCTCATATGGAAGGCTCAAGGAACTTTCCATGGGAAAGGATACTACGATAGGTCACTGGGAGATCGCAGGAGTTCTTTCCGATAAGCCGATGCCGACATACCCTGACGGATTCCCTGAGGAGATCTTACAGGCGCTTAAGGAAGCAACAGGAAGAGATATCCTCTGTAACAAGCCATATAGCGGCACTGAGGTCATCAACGACTACGGTGATGAACATGTTAGGACAGGCGCTCTCATCGTCTACACTTCTGCCGACAGCGTGCTCCAGATCGCTGCTCACGAGGACGTTATCCCTGTAGAGGAACTCTATGATATCTGTAAGAAAGCACGCGACATCATGACAGGCGAGCATGCCGTTGGAAGGATCATCGCGCGTCCGTTCATCGGAACTTCAGGTAACTATCAGAGGACTTCCAATCGTCACGATTTCTCGCTCACACCACCTTCTTCGACGATGCTCGACATCCTTAAGGGAAAGGGCAAGGACGTTATCTCCATCGGCAAGATAATCGATATCTTCGCTTCAAGAGGAATAACCGAGTTCACAAGGACTTCAGGAAATACAGAAGGCATCAAGCTCATGCTCGAGATGCAGAACAAGGACTTTAACGGTCTTTGCTTCACCAACCTCGTCGATTTCGATATGCTCTACGGCCACAGGAACGACACCCGCGGATATGACGATGCTCTTATGGAATTCGACTCATCTCTCGGTATCTTCCTCGAAAACATGAAGGACGGAGATCTTCTTATCATCACAGCCGATCACGGATGCGATCCGTCAACACCTTCGACAGATCACTCCCGCGAGAATGTACCTGTTCTGGTATATGGTTGCGGTTATGACGTGCCTTACGATATGGGAGCAATGGCAGGATTCAATAACATCTCTGATATCGTATTGAACGCACTTCTCACAGATAAAAATAACTTCAAGTATGCTCCGAAGGTTCCGTCGAAAGAGAATGTCATGAGTTATGTGGATATGACGAATCTTAAGACCAATGCGAAACTTGAGGACATCTATGCTCTTATCGATCGCGCTATCGAGAACAATGCAGCTTCAGTTTGTATCCAGCCTTGCTACGTTAAAGATGCATTTAAGTACGCTAACGGAAGACTTCCGATCTGCACTGTCATTGGTTTCCCTAACGGATACCACACACCGGCAGCTAAACTTTTCGAAGCCTTGGAAGCATGTAACAACGGAGCTTACGAGATCGATACAGTAATCAATAACTGCTTTGTCAAAGACGGCAGATTCGACGATATCTACAGCGAACTTAAGGCTCTTGCAGACGGAGTTCATTCGAAGGGATGCCTCCTCAAGGTCATAATCGAGACCTGCCTGCTTAATGAGGAAGAGAAGATCAAGCTCTGCGACATCGTCACGAGAAGCGGCGCCGATTATATCAAGACCAGCACAGGATTCGGTTCAGCAGGAGCTACGCTTGAAGATGTCGAACTCATGAGGAATAATGTCGGATCTGAAATTAAGGTTAAAGCCGCAGGCGGCATCAGAACTAAGGATCTAGCTTATGAGATGATCGACAGAGGCGCTGACAGGATCGGAGCTTCTAATCTGAACTAAAAAGTATGCTCATCCCAACATAAATCTTAGTTGAACTTATCAACAAATTCCTTAACAGTCAGGAAATAGTCATCCTTGATAGGTTCTCTCATCAATTCATGTCTATACGGACCGAAGTCTTTCTCTTCGAGAGGGACTTCGTGCGCCTTGAAGATGTCGATGACCTTCTTAACGCCGACACCGTATGAACCTACCGGATCATCGTCGCCATAAACGAACAGACACGGCTTCTTGCTAAGACCATTGATCGCTTCCTTGCTCTGGATGAACTTAACAAGCCTGAACAGGTCATAATAACCTTTATTCGTGAAAAGGAATCCGCACAACGGATCATCGATATACGCCTTTACGTTCTCATCGATAACGCTGAGCCAGTCGTAGTTTGTCTTTTTGTCCTTGATAGTCTTGTTATATGTTCCGAATGAAAGCACGCTCAGAAAGCCGCCGCTCTTCTTGCTCCTACCGATAAGACAGAGGAATCTGGCAACAAAAAGACCTAATCCCGCCAAAGGCTCAGGACCCTTGGTGGAAGCGAAAATGAACGCGTCATAGTTAACGGAATATCTAGATATCGAATACATCGCTCTCGCGACGAAAGAACCCATACTGTGACCGTAAAGGATAGACGGCGACTGTCCGGTTGTTTTCGCGACGAGATCATGAAAGACCAGGTTATCTTCCATCAAGGTCTTATAGGAATCTTTCTTATCTCCGAAATAGCCGAGAGGATCCTTGTTAAGCGATGCCGTCTTACCATGTCCCTGCATATCGATGCCGCACACGGTATATCCAGCATCGTTCAGATACTTTATCATCTCCTGATAACGGTCGATATATTCGGCCATACCATGGCAGATCTGGATCGTAGCCTTAGGCTCTGATACAGGAAAGATATACCCTATTGCTTTTTTACCCGGACCTGAAACCGAATCGAAAATGATCTCTTTCATTATCTTCTCCTGCTACCTCTCATTGCGAAAAGACGAAGAAGTGTTACACCTGCCGAAGCCATAGCGATAACATACGTTCTTCCTGCAGCTCTTAAAACCTTCTTGCAGTCTCTTACCTGTCCTTCACCGACAAGTCCCATCTCCTTTATGATCTTCAAGGCTCTGTTACTCGCATTGTATTCGACAGGAACCATGATGAGATAGAACAAAAATGCTACAAAGTACGCGACAATACCTATGGTTATTATGTTATATCCGAGATCGTAACTTCCGGCGTACTTTGCAGAATTACCGGCGGCCATTATGATTATACCGAACATTGCAAGATAGACACCCGCCCTTGAAGCAATGCCTGCGACAGGAGCAAGGAACTGTCTGATCCTGTAGAACCACCAATTTTTCGAATCCTGGATAGCATGTCCGCATTCATGAGCGGCTACGGCGATCGCAGCGATCGAGTAGTTACCGTAAACAGACTGAGACAGATTGATGGAACCTTCTCTCGGATTATAGTTATCGGTAAGATTTCCCTTTATCGGCTTGATAACAAGACCTGTCACATCTGCCTCACGAAGGATCATCATCGCAGCTTCATTGGCAGAATAACGTCCTTCCGTTCTAACTTTGGAATACTTGTTGAACGTACTCTTAAGGCTAGCCTGGATTATAAGGCTCACTATATATACAGCAATGGCAAGAATATAAAACAGCATATCAAAGCCCCCTCTATAATGAACATTATATCACCATGTTTTCATAGTCAGGAATGCATCGGAAGTGATCGATACGCGAAGGTTACCGAACTCATATTCTTTATCAAGTTCAACCGTCTCAAGCTCTGAAGTACTATCAATAGCACCACTTTCTTTCAACGAATAGATAACATAGATCAGATAGGCTTGGGCATTTTCTATCGTATCGAACTGGATATATATATTTGTGCTAAACTCTCCCGCACGCCTTACCAAGATCGCTTCAACTATACCTTGTTCTATCTCCGATCGAGAACGCGCATTTCCAACAACAGGAACAATAATGTAGTTCGGATCATCCTTATATGCAGTAATGAAATCCTTTAGGAACTGATTATTAAAATCATCAGGATTAGCCTCAGCAGGATTCTCAAAAGGATCTTCATCTATTTCGACAGGATCTTCTATTGGCTGTATCTTAAGTTCACTTTCAGAAGGCTCAATATCCGGTTCAACGATCACCACTTTCGCCGTTGCTTCAGTAGTCTCTTCCGTGATCTCGGTTTCTTCAGTCTCCTCCGTCACTTCTGTATCGTCTGTAGCTTCAGTCTCATGTGTTCTTTTCATATCACACGAACATAACATCACGACTGATACTAAAAGAATAGAAGCTATGATCTTCTTTTTCATCCAAAGAAACCCTTCCTTAATTATTTCAAGGATATAATATCATTTTTCGAAAAATAAAGAAGCGGTTCTATTTTGAAGAACCGCTTCAGTCGTTTATCGTGTTATCGCATAACTTGCGCAGATCTCAGTAAACTCTTGCGACTGAACAAAACTATTGAAGACCTGATCTTTGGTCATGCCTTTGTTCATGTTATCAA
>JAGCGE010000012.1 GCA_017649745.1 Clostridiales bacterium
AGCTCTACTTAGGTGATGTCGATGCTACGACCGGTAAAGTCGAGTCAAAACCGCTCTTCTCTCAAGATCTGTATAGTGCTATCTATACAACTTGTTCGAATGATAAGGCATATATCATCAATAACTATGCAGAGAACGATTGTGAATTATATAAGATCGATCTAAAAAGCGGTGAGATCGAGAATACATATGTCTTGGATGAGATCATGGTAAAGGCGGATCCTTTCTGTAATGAGAAAGCAGGAAAGATCCTGGTTGTCGGTGAAGAGAATCTCTATGTGATAGACACTAAGACTGACAAGTTGAAGAAGATCCCTATAGAGACCCAGTGGCTCAACAGAATTGAAGTGCTCGGTTGTGATGATAAGGCGGAGATCTTCTACTTTGGCAGCACTGATACAATTATTGCGATCAACGAAGACGGTGAACAACTGTATTCGCTCAATTCAGGTGGTCTCTATACATATGGTGCGCTCATCAGGGATGATGTTCTTTATGTGGCTTACATGAAGCAGCTCGTTCGATATAATGCAAAGACCGGCGAGATCATCGGACAATTCGCACTCGACGATTATTCCAGCCAGGGAAGTAATGTTGAATTTGATTTTGATACCGATACGGGATTGTTATATGTCTCACTTGATACGATGGTTCACGTTTTCGATATGGACACATGGATCGAGGTCGCAACTATCGACTGGTGCTACGGACATCATAAAGGTACCGACAGATTCTATGTCTGTTTTTACGAAACCAACGACGAATGCCGTATAGGATATTTCAAACATTACACTCTGGATGAACTTGTCGAAAAAGCCAAGAAGATCTTAGGCGATAGTGAGATGTCGCCTGATATGAAGAGCAAGTACGGATTGTGATCAGATAGGACGATAGAGCCTGTCGAAGATATCCTTGTTGATGACGTAGATGTCATGCTCGTCATCAGCTCTGACAGCGATGTAATCACCGACGGTTCCGGAGTAATATTTCTCTTCGGCCCACACTGTAAAGAGCTTTACAGGCTGAGTCAATGGCTTCGCGAAAATGACTGAACCACCGGTACTAAGAACTGTCTTCGCGTACTTAAGAACGTGCTTAGTCTCACCTGTTACGGTGTTCTTGATACTCGGTTCATATTCAAAGGTCCTGTTATAAACAAAGTTGGTTGCTTTATAGCTCTTATGAAGCTTATCTTCTTTGATCGGATAGACTTCACCTTCAACACCGATCATGAGGTAAGCTTCCTCGTCGATGATGGTATTAACGTCGCCTTCAAGTGTTCTGATGTTGATCGGTGTTCCTGCAGGGAATACGTCGGTCAGCCTTACTGCACCAAGTGACTGTGAAAGCTTGTCGTATTTCTTCATCTGAGTTACGTCAAGAGTCGTGTCTTTCGCGTAGATAACAAGATAAGTGTTGTAATATTCATCCAATCGTTCTGCAAGGATCTCCGTAGCAGGTTTGTCGAGAAGTTCCGGACGAAGAGAACCGCCTGCCTTAAGGATATGGCCGCCTCCGCCGCCAAGACCGTCAGCCAGGAAAGCGGCAAGCTCGTTGGCATGAACTTCTTTTGTACAGCTTCTTACAGAGAACTTTACTTCGCTAGGACTTACATAATAAGCAAGGCACACGTCGACGCCTTCAGTCTCCAGAGAGAAGTCGCTTATTACACCGAGTATGCACGGATCGCAAGGCTCTGCCTCGATAACGAGACACTTGTTACTCTCAAGATATTTGTATCCCAATATTGCCTTACCGGTGATCTTTAATTCTCCGAGCGAGAGATTGGAATTTACCATCTCTGTTATGACGCTCTTATTGATGATGAGGTGGTCAGCCATGTCTCGATCGAGCGGATGAGACACCTCAGAAAGTTTATTCGTATCAGTGAAAAGTCCATAGAAAAGTGCAGTCGCAAGTTTCTTGTCCTCGTTGACTTCCAGACCCTCTTTTGTGACCATGTCCCAGCAGACAGTCGAACAGCTTCCTACGTTGCTCTTTATGACAGCCATATCAGAAAAATCTGCAGTCTTCTGATGGTGATCGATTATCGCAATGTTTTTCGCTTTGGTCTCTGTTACATTCTTCTGACCATACTGGCAATCTACCAAGACAAGAAGCTCAGGCTCCTCATCGAAATCTGGCTCATAACTTACAGGGATATCGAGCTCGCTGAGCATCATTACGAGATTGCTCTTCTCGATCTTATTTCTGCCTCTATAGATGAACCTTGCTTCTTTGTTGTTGTTCAGAAAATACCACCAGATCACATAACCTGATGCGAGTGCATCAGCATCCGGATTATCGTGGCACTGTATCACTATATCGTTAAATCTCAAAAGATCCTTTAATTCCATGTTTATGCCCCTCCATGACCAATACGTTAATTTTATCAGAAAAATAGAAGAATGCATCAGTTCTATATGATAGAATTAACCTCGAAATGAAACGAAACGGAGCCATTTATGAGGATCATTTTTGTTAGACACGGCGAACCGGATTACGCTAATGACTGCCTTACTCCAAATGGAGAGATACAGGCAAAGGATACAGCAATAAGACTTAAGGACGAGGATATTAGAGCGGTCTACTCATCACCGATGGGTAGAGCCAGGATCACAGCTTCCTACACGGCTAAGGAGCACGGCTTGGATGTTCAGGTACTGGACTTCATGCATGAGCTCGACTGGGGCGACAAAGAGGGTGTGACTGAACCTGTAAAATACGAGGGACATCCGTGGACTTTGGCTTATGAGCTTCTCGCAGACGATCCGGAAGCATCCTGGAACAATTCTTGGAAGGAACATCCTTTCTTCAGAGACAATATCTGCATGGAATATTATGAGCAGATCTCTGAAGGTTTCGACAAGTTTCTGGAAGGATACGGTATCGCTCGAAAAAACGGAGCATATGTAGAGGAGACTAAGTTCGACGGAAGTATTGCGATCTTTGCTCACGGCGGATCAGGAGCAGTCGTTCTGTCGCATCTTCTGAATATTCCGTTCCCGACGATCCTTACAGTGATGCCTTACGGCGTTTGTTCGGTTACGATCGTTGATCTTGAAGCACAGACAGGAAACAAAGTAGTTCCGAGGCTGGAACTGTTTAACGATATGGGACATATCGATGTACTTAAAGCGGAAGGACTCCGCTTCGAAAAATAAGAACTACAGGGAGAAATAACATGGAAACAAATCAGATCTACAACAGAGAACTTAAGGAAAATCTTGTCAATGCGGCAGTCGGAGTTCTCATGAATAACGAACTCATAACACAAGATGATTTCGCCAGTTTGGGCGTCAGCATGGGATATCTTTTTACGAAGGATGACGGCCAGATCGAGGGTCTTTTCCAGATCAGTTTCTCAGGCAAGGCATATTATTTTGCAGCTCAGAACGGCAAGCTCATGATGGTCAACATCAATGATGCCATGTTCGAGCAGACAGTAAACTATATGAAGAGCAATCACCCTTGCTTATTGAACGAGGAACTTCCTGAGACGAAGGTACAGAAAAAGCGCCGCGAGAAGAATAACAAGATCGCAAGCAAGAAGAAGATCTCGACAGCTGACATGCTCATGACACGCTGGGATGATGACAACGTCGTTTTGAAGGACAAGGAGACGATCTGCAAGAGAGCGCTCGCATCTTTCTTCGTGATCCAGATCGCATGCGATATCGGTAAGGGCAACTATGAGGAAGGTCTTGATTACTTTAAGCCTATGCTCGAAAACTTCGGTCTCATGGACCAGCTTAATTCCAAAGAGCAGCGCATCATCGACGGAACTTATTCACAGCAGGATGCGATCGATATGGACTGGGCATACGAAGCTTACTGGGCTCTTTGCTGGGCTTTGGGACTTGTTAAGGATATAAGCGATGCAGGAAGTGTCTGCGATTGTGATAAGGCTATCAAGTTCGCAATGAACTGCAATTCGATTGAAGAGTTTGCTAAGAAGTGTAAGCTCAGAGACAAGGAAGACATCCTCGATATGCTCGATCTATATTTCAGATACAACTGGGCAGTCAACGATGCAAAGGTCAATCCTAATGCATCTATCGGTGATCTGCATCCTTCTATCGTTATCGAGAGAAGAAGAGGACTCGAGTGGATCGTTACTGATGTTGAAGATTGGTATGATCTGTCGATGCAGGCTTGATGATCACGGATCGTAAGACGATAAGGGAAGACAAATGACTAACGAAGAAATACTAAGTATCGCGATGAGGCAATCCGCCGAAGATTCGGGATGCACCGAAGAAGATCTCAGATCCGGCAAGAACGTGGTCGTTCCGTTTAAGCTCGGAGCGCACGCACGTAAATATCTTAAGGAACCGATCACCTGCAACTTCATCTCATACGGCAGTAATGTAGTTGCAGCAGCAACTGATGATGTCGCGGATATAGCTTCAGAATACATAGACCGATTTGAATATTATCACCTTTTCGAATCGCCTAATATGCACTGGCTTACCGAACGCCTGGCTCCCCTGGGATACAAGGTCTGCTTTATGGCGGAATTTTTCCTCCCAGATATGAACAAGCTCCGTGAACTGCCGTGTGATCAGGAGCTCCGCGTACTGGAACAAAAAGACCTTGCTGACCTTTATGTTCCGCAGTGGAGCAACGCCCTTTGTAAGGACCGAAAGGAGCTCGATGTCCTCGGTGTAGGCGCGTACGATAACGGCAGTCTTGTCGGCCTCGCTGCATGCTCGGCAGACGGTGATGACATGTGGCAGATCGGCGTAGACGTCCTGCCTTCCTACAGGCGTAAGGGTATCGCTTCCGCACTCACATCCAAGCTGGCGCTCGAGATAATCGCGCGAGGCAAGGTTCCGTTCTATTGCTGCGCATGGTCGAACATCAGGTCTGCGCGTAACGCCATAGCGAGCGGCTTCGTTCCATCGTGGGTGGAGATGACGGTCAAGCCCGCTTCGGTGGTCGATTCGTTTAACAGGAAAGAAGGCGAAGAGAACTGAAGCCATGAAGACTATACATGTAGTTGCCGCGATAATAAAACGTGACGGAAAGATCTTTGCTACGCAGAGAGGATACGGAGACTATAAGGACGGCTGGGAATTCCCTGGCGGTAAAGTAGAATCCGGAGAGACACCACAGGAAGCATTGGTTAGGGAGATCCGCGAGGAGCTCGCAGCTGATATCACATGCGGGGAACTTCTGACCACAGTCGAATATGACTATACTGAATTCCATCTTTCGATGGACTGCTTCTGGGCGACGCTTTGTCAGGGCAGTGAGATGACGCTTCTTGAACACGAAGCAGCCAAGTGGCTTACGGTCGATGAACTTGATTCCGTTGACTGGCTACCTGCTGATATTGAAGTAGTTAAGGCGATTAAAGAGAGCTAACACAAGAAGACCGTCCCTTGAAAGAGACGGTCAACTTGCGGGTGCTTAACCATTTATACTGTTAACAGAGCCGATGAATAATGGGGTGTCGGTCTCTGTATCCACGATCATATATACGAACGGTCTGTTCAAACTGACACAATTACGTATTGCTCCTGAAGAAGTAGCACCGACTCTGGTAACTGCTGCCGCTCTAGTTCCGTTGCGGTTGACTTCTATATACGCTTTTTGTTCTACATCCGAGATAAATAACGGCTTATCCGAGATGTTGGAGAAGTCGGCATCTTCTTCAGAAAATGCGTCGTTGATACCCATTTTTTTCAGGATGCTCTTAAGATCACAATCGAAATCACATGAGAACTCGGGGATGTAGGTTTGCGTATCTGTCTTGGTTTCGGAGTTCAGAAATTCCTTGTAGTCTTCTGCCGTGAAATCTCTTAAGAATTCATTGGCGCTGATCGACTCGTCCTTCGGCAGGATAGCGATAAACGCATAATCTCCGCCTTTGTAGTATTTCCTGATACCGGTAGCTTTGTCAGTCTCGAAGTAATAATCTTCGCTCGAGATCATGAAGGCAACAGGCTCTTTAGTTCCGTCAAGATCGTTAAAGATCATATCCTGGATCTGACCCGGTTTGTATTCTTCTTTCCATCTTTCATCGAAACAGATCGCATTGATAATGACCATATTATCTGAAGGGTTGAGATCTGAGATCG
>JAGCGE010000139.1 GCA_017649745.1 Clostridiales bacterium
GATCGATTATGAGACACAGCAGATCGAAAACAAGAAGAATATCGAAAAAGCTGAAGCTGACGCAACAGTAACAAAGACAAACGCTCAGGCAAAGGCTGATGCAAAGGTCATCGCTGCAAAGGCTGAGGCAGATGCAAACAAGACCATCAGTGATTCCATCAACGAGAAAGTCCTTCAGAACAGATACTATGATACTTGGGATGGTAAGCTCCCTACAACGATCGTAGGTTCAGATGCATCAAGCTCGATCCTTATCGGTTCTGCACCAAGCGACAATACAACTACAGAAGTTTCTACAACAGAAGTTAACGAAGACTGATAAAAGAGCAAAAAGAAATGGCTGTTTGTGAAGTGACCCCCCGAAGTTGGACAAACTTCGGGGGTCTTTATATGAAACACAGTTTTGAACTAAAAAAGGAGATTTACGAGAAGCATTGTGAAGGTTATGGATGCAGCATCCTTTCAAAAATATATGGTATTCACCATGAAAAGATTCGGTATTTTTGCAAATTAATAGATAAGCATGGTTTAAATGCAATCCTTCATAAATACACAGAACATTCTCCAGAGCATAAATTGGATGCAATTAATCGTGTGTTAGTAAACGGAGAATCTATTAAAGTTGTCGCTGTTGATCTTGGATTAACTTCGGACAGTATATTGCGCCAATGGATTAAATCCTACATCGAGAACGGGTATAATGTCGTTACTAAGAAGAAAGGCAGGCCTTCAACCCGTGACAAAGAAAAAGAAAACAGTCGAAGAGCTGGAGAAGGAAAACGAACTCCTTCGAGAGCAACTGTTGAGGAAGACTATCGAGAACGAATTATTAAAAAAACTGCAAGCCTTAGCTCAAGAGGAAGAAAAGAAGAAAAAGAACAACTGACCGAGGCAGTGACTGAGTTAAGGCAGGAATTAAAGTGTTCGTTAGACTTTATCCTTGAGACAATTAACTCGAACGACTCACTGCCACATCTTCCCAGATCGGATTACTACTATTGGAAAAATCGTATAGATCCGGATGCTAAGAATTCAGATCTTATGGATGCCATAACCACCATATATACTGACAACCATAAACGTTATGGCTATCGCAGAATCACGCTGCAACTGAAGAACGAAGGCTGGACAGTAAACCATAAGGCTGTAAAAAGACTTATGTCAAAGTTAAAACTGTATGGCGTTACTCCCAAAGCCAAATACAAGTCTTATAAGGGCGATTTCAACGGAACCGTAGATAACAAACTCTTGTACAAAAGAGTAGATACCAAGAAGCACAGAACAGAATACATAAGAGATTTCAGCACATCAGGTGTAAATGAGAAATGGACAACAGACGTATCTGAATTTCATATAGCAGCCGGCAAACTCTACCTGTCTCCAATACTGGACATGTATAACAGAGAAATAGTCTCGTATAACATTTCAAGAAGTCCTAGTTATGTGCAGATAAAAGATATGTTGAAAAAGGCATTCGATAGATTCGATGACCTCAGCAATCTCATATTTCATTCGGATCAGGGCTGGCAATATCAGATGTTTCACTACCACAAGGAACTAAGAGAAAGAGGAATAACACAATCTATGTCACGCAAAGGCAATTGCTTAGATAACAGCCCAATGGAAAACTTCTTTGGAAAGATGAAGAACGAAATGTTCTATGGACACGAATATGAATTCAAGACTTTGGAACAGCTACAGAAGGCTATGGAAGAATACATTGAGTACTATAACAACGAGAGAATTCAGGTCAAATTGAAAGGACTGACTCCTTGCCAGGCAAGGAATCAGTCCTTATAATCGTTTTAAACCGTCCAACAAAGTGGGTTCACTTCATTGAACCGCCATTTTATTATGCAATTAATTATCTGTCAGTCATCTCAATATAAGGGCGTCTCTTATTAACGCACTTGTAAGCTGGTCTCATGATCCTGCCGCCTGAGATGAGTTCCTCGATCCTGTGAGCGCTCCATCCTGCTACTCTTGCACAAGCAAAGAGCGGGATAAAGAGTACTGGAGGAATGTCGAGCATTGAATAGATAAAGCCTGCGTAGAAATCAACGTTAGCACAGACGATCTTGTCTGACTTCTTGATATCTGCGAAAACCTGAGGAGCGATCCTCTCGACCATCTGATAAAGATCGAAGATGTCCTCCTTACCTGTCTTGATCGACAACTCACGAGCATATTCACAAAGAGTCTTTGTTCTAGGATCTGAGAGAGTATATACTGCGTGACCGATACCATAGATAAGACCTGACTTATCGAATGCTTCCTTACGGATGATCTTAGCAAGGTAATCATAAACCTGCTTCTCATCCTTATAGTCAGTAACATTAGCCATGAGATCCTGCATCATCATGTAAGCCTTGTTGCTTGCACCGCCATGCTGAGGTCCTTTCAATGAGCCGATAGCAGCTGCGATAACCGCATAAGTATCAGCACCTGTAGAAGAAACGGCATGTGTAACGAAGGATGAGTTGTTACCACCACCGTGTTCTGCATGAAGAACTAAGCAAAGATCAAGGATCTTAGCCTCGAGTTCCGTGAACTTACCGTCTTTTCGAATAAGATAAAGGATATTCTCGGCTGTGGAGAACTCAGGGTTCGGCTTCCTGATATAAAGGCTCTTACCGTCGATATAGTGGCGTCTTGCCATATATGCATAGGATACGAGCACAGGGAACCTAGCGATGAGTTCGATGCACTGACGTACAACGTTATCAACCTTGACTGAATCCGGATTAGGATCGTATGTATAAAGCGCGAGAACTGTTCTTGCAAGCTTGTTCATAATATCAGGGCTTGGTGCCTTAAGGATCATGTCTTCAGTGAAGTTATCAGGGAGATCCCTGCAGCTCTGAAGAAGCTTGGTGAACTTGTCGTACTCTTCTTCTGTAGGAAGTTCGCCTGTTATAAGGAGAAAAGCGATCTCCTCATAACCGAAACGTCCTTTGTTATAGAAACCCTTAACGAGGTCCTTAACATCGTATCCGCGATAGAAGAGTTTGCCCTCTACAGGAACGCGCTCAGCATCGTCAACGATGTAACTCATAACCTCGCCGACCTCGGTAAGTCCAACGAGAACGCCTGTACCGTCGTTATTACGAAGACCGCGCTTTACGTTGTACTTGTTGTAGAGCTCAGGATTGATCTTAGCTCTGGAAGAAACCGAGGAGGTTACTTTTTTAAGTTCTGTATTTTTCTCTTCTGCCGTAAGCAATTTAATATTCCTCTTTCCCGAAAATTAAGCCTGCTCTCTCGTGAAATTCAAGAGACCGCCTGCAAGGAGCATGCCAGCCTGACGCTCAGAGATAGCGAGGTTACACTCAAATGTTGTGCCCTTTGTAACGTTCTTGACTGTTACCTTATTGCCGTCAACTGCTGCCTTAACCTGTTCTCTAGCATTCTCGATCTTAAGCTCATCAAGAAGTCCGAGATTGTCATAGTCAGCCTCGTTAGCAAATGTCAAAGGTAAGATACCGTTATTGATAAGGTTAGCCATATGAATTCTAGCAAATGACTTAGCGATAACACCCTTAACGCCGAGCTGCAATGGAGCAAGAGCAGCATGCTCACGGGATGAGCCCTGACCGTAATTCTGGCCACCTACGATGAAACCGCCATTGTTAGCCTTAGCTCTAGCCGGGAACTCCGGATCTGAAGGTGTAAGGCAGAAATCTGCAAGATAAGGAACGTTTGATCTGAATGGAAGGAGCTTAGAGTTCGAAGGCATGATGTGGTCTGTTGTGATGTTGTCTTCGAGACATACAAGAACCTTACCGTCAACTTCGTCCTTAAGAGCTGTATTTACAGGGAACGGCTTAATGTTAGGTCCTCTTACTACCTCAACATCGTCAGGTGTCTTGGAAGGCATGATGACCATATTGTCGTTAACCTTGAAGCTGTCAGGCATTGTAACTACCGGTGGCTCACCGAAGTCACAAGGATCAGTAACTACACCACAGATAGCAGCTACTGCAGCAACCTCAGGGCTTACAAGATAGATAGAAGCGGATGCTGTTCCTGAACGAGCATAGAAGTTTCTGTTATTCGTTCTAAGTGATACAGCGTCTGTCTTAGGAGACTGACCCATACCGATACAAGGTCCGCAAGCACACTCAAGGATACGAGCACCAGCTGCGATCATGTCAGCGAGAGCACCGCACTCAGCGAGCATATTGAATACCTGCTTAGAACCAGGAGCGATAACGAGTGATACGTCCGGGTGAACTGTCTTACCCTTAAGGATAGCAGCAACCTTGAGCATGTCATAAAGTGAAGAGTTTGTGCATGAACCGATACAAACCTGATCAACCTTAAGACCTGCGATCTCAGATACAGGAACTACGAGGTCAGGCATGTGTGGCTTAGCGATGAGTGGCTTAAGTGTAGCAAGATCGATCGTGATCTCTTCATCGTAAACTGCATCCTCGTCAGCCTTAAGCTCAGACCATACGTCTACTCTGTCCTGAGCCTGTAAGAAAGCCTTAGTAACTTCATCAGATGGGAAGATAGATGTTGTAGCACCAAGCTCAGCACCCATGTTTGTAATAGTAGCTCTCTCAGGAACTGAAAGAGTCTTAACTCCCTCGCCTGCATACTCGAAGATCTTACCTACACCGCCCTTAACTGTGAAGATACGGAGTACTTCGAGGATGATGTCCTTAGCTGTAGCCCATGGAGCAAGTTTGTTAACGAGGTTAACTCTTACCATCTTAGGCATTGTGATGAAGTATGGGCCACCACCCATAGCAACTGCTACGTCAAGTCCGCCTGCACCGATAGCGAGCATTCCGATACCGCCGCATGTAGGTGTGTGTGAGTCAGAACCAAGAAGTGTCTGACCAGGAACACCGAATCTCTCAATATGAACCTGATGGCAAACACCGTTACCAGGTCTGCTGAATCTGATACCGTGCTTGCTTGTAACTGTCTGAATATACTTGTGGTCATCTGCATTCTCGAAACCTGACTGGATAGTATTGTGGTCGATGTATGCTACTGAAAGCTTAGTCTTTACTTGAGGGACACCGATCGCCTCGAACTGCAGGTATGCCATTGTACCTGTTGAATCCTGAGTGAGAGTTTGGTCGATCCTGATGGATACTTCCTCTCCTGCTTTCATCTCACCTGACAAAAGGTGATCCTTAATGATCTTCTGCGAAATAGTAAGTCCCATGACTAGTCCTCCGTTAACCTTATTTTCAAATAAAAAAATTATAATTAAGAGAACACTTGCTTGTCAATTAAGAAAACACCTATATTTTTCACGTTTTCGGTGCTATTCATTGTCGTTTCTAACACAAAAGCCGCCTCGCTCGAGACGGCTTTCTGTAGTTTATCTTATGATGTCATAGTCTTTACAGATCTGTGTAAACTCCTGACAGCTCGCGAAATAGTCGAATATCTCATCTTTGCTCGCTCCGCCGTAGATCAGAACGTCGAGCCAGTATTCGTATCCCTCCGTGTCAGGCTCTCGTCCCATGAAAGTCTTGTAAAGCCTTGTCAGATACTCTTCATTGCTCAGGTTAAAACTCAAGAACTCATCGCAATAGAAGAAAGCACGCGCTGCCTGTGTTCCTGTAAGTTCCTGATTAGTAAGGCCTAAGCTCCAATAATCAAGTCCCTCCTGCTCCGGCGCTCTTCCAAGGCATTCGGTATAAAGACGTGTCGCAAAAGCTGTAGCGTTAGAAGACGCTTTGGTAGTCTTTGGTAATACGGCACCTGATCTTACACCATAGAAAGCACATAGATCATTCCACTCTTCAGAATTGATAAATCCGTTGACAACATTATCACGGCCGCTTGTCTTAAGGCTGTTAAGCCAGAATTCGTAACCGTTAGGATCATCTTCTGCATTTCTGTTAAAGAATGTCTTGTACAAGACCTTTACAAATTCGCTGTCATTAAGATTACGTGCCTTGAATTCATCGCTTAAAAGGAACTGTTTCGTACACTGTGCACCTGTGAGGTCACCGTTACCTACATGATGGCACCAGTAATCCTTACCTTCTTTCTCTGAAGGACGTCCAAGTGCTACCACATATAATCTTTCGACAAAATCACCGAACTTAGATGATGAGTTGTCTGAGACATTATCGTTTACGGCAACTTTCTTGCAGATCCTAAACTCATAAGTCTCCCTGCTTCCCTTAACGATCGATACTGAAATTGCGTATTTCTTACCTTTTTCGAGATGTGCACCAACAGTACCATCACTAGAGACAGTACTACCATTAGAGATATCGGTTACCAGAAATCCAAGAGGAGTCTCTGATGTGAAATAGTAATCATCTGTTGCAGATGGGCAGAAAAGATAGCTGTTATCTATAACCGAGAACTTGTCTTTTACGCCTGATGCCGAAGAGATATCAGAAAGCTTCTTAAAAGATACGTAGCTTGATCCCTGGTCGACTAAAGACTGCGACTTCTGGACCTGACCTTTAGTCATGTTCTTAAAATCCCTGGTGAAATTATAATCCTTGGTTCCTACGTTATTTGCGCGATAACGCATGTAGATACCGTCTTCCTTAACGGTATACCTGTAATCGAAAAGATCATTGTTCTCTACTGTGTCATACGCCGAAATATCAGTGACTTTGGCAAGGCTAACCATGATATAAGCTTTATCAGTTGTTAGGAATTCACCTTTGATGATGTCGTTTCTTCCGTTAACAACGTAATATCCGTCTTTGTTGGCGGTGTTATGTATGACAGACCTACTGAATTTATTGTTGTAGTCTTTTTTCGAGAAGGTCTCATCTGTAAAGAAAATGATCTTCAGTGCATACTCGCCTTCAGGAAGATTAGTAACATTCAGATTG
Source organism: Clostridiales bacterium (assembly GCA_017649745.1). Next base: position 6,828 of record JAGCGE010000139.1, read on the forward strand.
AATCTCGTGTTCTTACCTACAATCAGTCTAGTCTGACTGTTCTTCGAATAGATCGTATTGTTAGGCATGACAAGCACAGTAATCTTCTTTTCGGAACTTGTCGGATTAGTTACCTTTAACTTTATGCCGTTAGTTTTGGTGATCTTGTAAGTAAACGTTTTATTCAGGTCAGTTCCTTCATATGAAGATCCTGATCCGTTAGAGATCGTGTAATCAAGTTTATCTGCATTGAGCACGTTGATGTTATATACTTCATCGATCCCAACAGGCACTGTGCATTCATGATCGGTCGTATTAGCCGGGATCGTGATAACCTTAGCATCATCATGACATTCCTTCACCGTATAGGCACAACAACCTGCGTCTGCCCTGTTCAGATTCAGATGCTTATGATTGGTCCCAGTAAGATCGACGATATCTCCATCAACCGGAACAAGCTTATAGTCTGTCCCCGCCTTGATATCTTTCGGTACCATTCCAAGCACCAGAGTGATCGTTGCTAATAAAACGACAACTCTTTCTAATAATTTTTTCATTCAATTCTCTCCTTTTTGAAAAGTTTCAACGAGAGAATTGACGAACAAAAAAATATCCGTGTTGCAGAAAACACGGATATTCCAGCATCATTTTTTATTGATATTTATCTTATGATCGAATACTCTTCACAAATATCAGTAAACTCCTGACAAGTGGAGAAAAAGTTGAACACTTCATCTCTTGTCATACCTTCAGACAACTTATCCATCCAGTAGTTGAATCCGTCTTCCTCAGGATCTCTTCCCATGAATGTCTTATATAGTCTTCTCACATATTCCTTATCGTCAACGCCAAGACCCTTAAACTCATCGCAGTAGAAGAATGAGCGAGCAGCAGCTGTACCAGTAAGTTCCTGATTGGTAAGTCCCAAGCTCCAATACCTAAGTCCATCTGCCTCAGGTTCACGGCCGAGGCACTCTGTATATAGTCTTGTAGCAAAAGCTATGGCATTATCAGATGCGACGTTTTTCTTAATATTTGAACCTGATCTAATGCAATAAGCATTACAGAGATCGAGCCATTCAGAAGAATTAATAAATCCTTCGATAACTGTTTCTCTGCTAACACTCTTAAGGCTGTCAGTCCAGAACTTAAATCCATCAGGATCTTCAATTGCTTCTCTGTCGAAGAATACTCTGTACAAAAGCTTAACAAAGTCATCATTATCTAAAGTTTTATTCTTAAACTCCTCGCAAGTGAGGAAGAATCTTGCGCAATCAGCACCTGTAAGATCACCGTTACCTACATGCTCACACCAGTAATCCTTACCGCTCTTTTCAGAATCTCGGCAAAGCGCAACAACATAAAGTCTCTCAACAAAATCAGCGAAACTCTTTTTCGAGCCGGAATCATGATAATTCTCGACTCTATATGCTTTACCATTATATGCTACCCACTTAACATTAGCGTTATCTGAACTAATGCATTTACAGAATCTTCCGTATTCATTATCAAGATCGTTTACGATAAAGAATGTATCTGAACCCTTATGGATATACCTCGGAGTATAATCAGAATCCTCCTCAAGTGCGTCGTAAATAAGCGAAGGACGATAGCGCAGATAATAGTTGTCAGGTTCAGGACCGTGATCGCGGTTATATGATACATAACCTGTCGGAACAAAACAGTCATCATCAGTTACATCTACGCAATACCAATTACCATGGAGCTTAACAAGATTCCATGCATGAGCTGCACATCCTGATACGATACTTTCAAGACCCGCTTTAACAGCAAGCGCTTGAAACAATAACGCATACCCTATACATACAGTCTTTCCTTTAAGAGAGCTATAGATAGTATTGGAAGTCAGAGTTCCGCTCGGCAGTATGTATTGGTCATACGTGATCCTTTCACACATCAGGTCATGGATTATCTTCTCTTTTTCTTCAGGAAGAGCGTCCTCAGGAACATGACACAAGTAGGATTCAAGCATAGTCCTAACTTCTGCTCTCGCCTTAGCTCTATCTGACCCTTTTCGAAAATCAGGCATTATAGGAGCGAATAAAGCTCCGTAGCATTTCTTGCCGTCAACGATCACATCACTTGCTGCCAGATAATCACCGCCAAGATAAAAATACTGAGGATTCTCAGCAAGGACCATATAAAAAATCCGTAATATGATGACATTGTTCTCTTCGATCGGATCGATCTTCATAGGAGAAAGATCGATAACGACTTCATTCAGATCCTCTTCATTAAGGAGGACCTCCTCTAATTTCTCATCAATTCTCCTATAGATCTCTTTCTCGAACTCAGGGAACCTGTCATAGTAATAACTTGTGGAATAAGATTTCCAGTAAGCCGCTTCATCTTCCTGTGCACTTA
>JAGCGE010000140.1 GCA_017649745.1 Clostridiales bacterium
GTAGGAACTACGATATTGATCTCTTCACCCATGGTGATCTTTTCTTTGCGAAGAAGATCGACATAAGAGAAAACATAGTAAGCGATCTGCGGTACGAGACGGCCCCAGTTGATGGAGTTGGCGGAAGACAGCTTAACGTTATTGGAAGAGAGCACATCCGCAAACTCTGTATTCGCGAAAATGTTCTTTACGCCTGTCTGTGCGTCATCAAAGCAGCCGTTTACTGCGATTACGTGTGTATTGCTGCCTTCTGTCGTGATCATCTGAAGCTTCTGTGCTTCGGAAACTCCGTCGGAAGGATAGAAAACGATGATCTCTGTTCCCGGAAGATCCTTAAAACCTTCGAGAGCAGCCTTACCCGTATCACCGGATGTAGCCGTGAGGATACAGATCTTCTTGGACTCGCCTGTCTTACGGACGGAAGCAGTCATGAGGTGCGGAAGAAGCTGCAGAGCAACGTCCTTAAATGCTGCCGTAGGTCCGTGCCACAGTTCAAGGATATATTCACGGTCATTGTATGAGTTGAGCTGAACCAGAGGGACTACGATCTCTTCCCACTTCTCAGGATCATAAGCCTGTCTTGTGTAATCGAGAAGTTCACTTTCGGTAAAGTCCTCGAGAAACTTCGAGATCACTCTAGCGGAGATCTGATAGAATTCCATGTTCATCATCTCTTCGATCTCGTCCTTGGAGATAGAAGGGATCGACTCAGGCACAAAAAGTCCTCCGTCAGGAGCGATACCCTTTACGATAGCTTCGCTAGCAGAAAACTTGCCTTCATAGCCTCTTGTGCTTATGTATTTCATACTGACCTCCCAAGTTAGAAGTTTTAGTCCATTGCTATTGTACAACATCCGCGGCATTTTACCACAGATATACTGATTGTGATTGATTACAAATATTTAGTTATAAAGATTACTGTTATGTGCCAAACTACATTACTCGGCAGCAGTTGTTTCCTCAGGCTCACCGGCTTCGGTATCGCCTGTCTCATCACCGGATGTCTCTTCAGGTGTTGTTTCCTCAGTCTCTTCAGCGAAGGAAGGCTGGAGTTTGGACTCTGTAGTTGTAGTTGCTTCAGTAGTAGTTGTCTCTTCAGTTGTCGACTCTGTTGTCGTAGTCTCAGATGTCTCTGCAGGCTTTGCGTTCATGTCGACATCGAACTTCTTTATGTAGTCATCGAGGATAGCCTGAACTTCAGGATCATCCTTGTTCTCACCGAGTTTCTGGGTGATGTAATCCAGACGTTCCTTAGTGTTATCCGACTTACGGACTTTGTTGATGGCAGGAACGATAACGAAATATATGAGGCAGAAAAGGATCGCGATAAGAAGGATTATTCCGATGATCCTTATAGTGAGTTTCATCCTGTCGTGAGGAGTTGAAGGGATATCAACCATGATATCGTCATCAGGAAGCTCGCCGTTAGATGAAGCGGCACGCATCATGATGTCGCGTCTTTCCTTGTCGGAAGCCATCTGAGCTTTGGCAGGATTTTTAGATGCTCTCATAAGGATAGGTGCCTGCATTCCGCGGCGGTCGCCAACAGCGCCCATCTCGGAAACCATGGATCCCTTCTCCTGCATCTCGTTAGGATTTCTGTGCTGAGGGATCGGATTTTTGGCATCGTCTCTTACCATGCGCAATGCTTCCTGAGCAATCTGAAGATTGATCTCAGCGCTGAGTACATTGTTAATGGCGAACTCGAGGCTCTCTTCGGCTCTCTTGAACTGATACTCTCTTGCAAGGCAAAGACCGAAAACAAGAGCAGCGTCACCCCATGAAGGATACTTCGCGATCAATGGTTTAAGGAAGATCTGAGCCACGTCGGTTCCGTCTCCCTGTGCGTTTACCAGGGCACGGTTGAATTGCTTCACGATGTGAGTCTTCTCATCGGCGGAGACCTTGAAAAGGATAAGGTCTTCCTCTGTTATTGCAGCTATGGATAAAGCCAGTTGTCTGTAATCGTTCATCAGCTTTGCTCCTTCAGATTCTCCCTAAGTACTCCGCGGACTTCACCCA
>JAGCGE010000141.1 GCA_017649745.1 Clostridiales bacterium
AATCTCGCAAAAAGTATAAAGCCGCTTAAGATAGAATCTAGTGGTGTGGCGGATACTATAGAGAAATCAACAAAATCTATGGCTGATTCTGCCGGACAGATGGTTAAAGTCGAAAAAGTGGTCAAGAAGTTCGGTGAAAATTATGCAGAATCATCAAAGAAAGCTCATGCTGCTACTGGTGTAATAGTTAAAGACGCGGACAAATTAGAAAATTCCACAAACGGTGTCTCAACAGCATTATCTAATACCGCGGATAAAATTAAGAATTCTGGTGAAACAATACAAACAACGCTAAAAAGTACTGGTAATACTTTTGTGGAATTCCTTGGTAGAATGAAGGAATCAATTCTTAAGATTACTAGCATAGGTGAATTACTTAGTTTCGGTGTTATAACGGCAGTATTGATTGTTCTTGTAAATCTTGGTAAAGCTATTGGTCGAATCTCTCGTTTAGCAAGATCATTTGGCCGTGTTGGCGATTCTATTTCACAGTTTATGAGATCATTAACCGCTGGTGCAAACTATTTTGCTATTGTTGAAATATCAATAGCTATTGGTTTGTTAGCAGCTTCTTTATTTGTTCTTTCAAAATTGGTTGATCCTAGATCATTGATTATTGCTGCTGCAGCTATTGGTGGCTTGTTACTAGTCTTTGCTGCTAGTACAAAGATATTAGATAGTATGAAGCCTACGCTATTCTTGAAACTAGGTCAGTCTGCAAGATATCTTGTTGGATTTTCAGCTAGCATACTAATTTTAGCTGTCGCTCTTCAGAAAATTAATTCTATGAGCGGTGGATTAGCTTCATTAATATCTAGTGTAGCAGCTTTGATAGTTTTATTGGGTGCATTGACAGTCATTGCTTTGATTCTCGGTTCTAGAGAATTAAGTACGTTTAAAGGCGGCATGAATCTTATTATGATTGCTGGTTCATTATATATTGTCTGTGCATCACTCGAAAAATTAGGAAAAATGGATCTTAAGGCTGCGGCAAAAGCTATGCCTATATTATTAGAAATATTAGCAGCTTTGGGCGGTATCATATTAGCTTCAACTATAATGTTCTCGCCTGTAGCAGGACTTGGTTTGCTTGGTATTGTTAGTGCTATTTTACTAATGATTAAATGCTGTGAAAGTCTTACAACTGTTGATACTGGCGTTCTTGATCAAGTACTATATATTCTTGAACGCATAGCATCATTTATAAAAGATGTTATATTCTGGCTTGGTCTTTTTAAGGCTGCTGTAGTTGTAGCTGAAACTGTACAGTCTTGGTTAGCTTATCTATCACTTAAAGTTAATGCAGTAAATAGTATTGTCACTAAAATGTTTGCTGGTATTAATGCTGCGGCGAAGAGAGTTAGTAACGCAGTATCTATTGCCTCTTTGTTTGTTGGTATATCTGCAGCAATATTGATGATTGCTATTGCTATGGAAAAAATAGCAAACATGACTGCTAATAATCAGATAGCTACTGCTGGTGCAGTTGTTGTAGCAATTGTAGTAGCAATGATGGCTATAATTGGCGCTCTTTATATGGTTTCTGATAAATTAGCAAAGAGTCCTTTGAAAGCCGTAGCTTTTTCGACTACGATGACTGCAATATCAACCATGCTAATAAGTATGTCTGTATGTTTTGGCATTCTTTCAATACTTCCAGCTAGTGGTATAGGCCAGGCTGTTTTCGCTTTGTCTATGATATCTCTATTTATCATCGGCATTGTTGCTATATTGGCGTTGATTAATAAAGAAATTGGTCCAGCAAATGTTCAAATAGCTATCAGTACTATGGTAGCGATATCCATATTACTTGGTACAATGGCTGTAACATTTGCTCTTCTTGCTATTATGCCGACTATGGCATGGCTAAAAGGTGCTGGTGGATTAATATTAGTATTTGGTGGAATAAGCGTACTATTAGTATTACTTTCAAAATTAGCGCCGTTAACTATTACTGCAACGGTTGCTGTTGGATTGATGTCGTTGCTATTTGCTACAGTTACTGCATGTTTCTACTTCTTGCAAAATATTGACGGTGGTAAGGTTCTTGATAATCTCGGATTCATGTTGCTGGCTATAACAGGATTAACAGCAGTAGTTGCGGGACTAGGTTTCTTAATAAACGGTCCACTAGCAGTAATTGCAGGTCCTGGTGCTGCAGCTTTTGGTGTTCTTATACTATTAATGGGCTCATTAGCTGAAGTAGGAGTTATAGCAAGTCAAATACAGCCAGAAGTAATAAAAGATGTTTTTGTAAAGGTAGGTGAAGGCTTGATTTCACTTGCTGGATCAATGTTGAGTATAGGAGCCGCAATTCTTACAACTCCTCCTTCTGTTTTAATAGCTCTTGCTGGATCATTATTGTTCTTAGCAAAGGTATTACCAGCAGTTGGTATTGGATTCTTGGCATTCGGTGTTGGTGCTTTAGCTTTTGGTGCTGGCATAAACCTAATTGGAACTGGCTTAGCGTCAATGTTTGAAGCATTAGCAAAGATAAAAGAAATAGATATGTCTAGTGTTGCTCAAGGTTTGGGCGATTTAGGCATAGTTCTTGCAGTGCTTGGCGTATTATCACCGCTAATTATTGTTGCGGCAGGTGCTTTAATCTCTCTTTCGATAGCTATTGCTATATTTACTGGTGCAATGGCATTATTGGCTACAGAGAATATATTTGATAATTTGCTTGAAAATTGTCAGGAACTTGGCGGGGCTATAGACACATTAGCAGAACATTTCTTATCCTTTATAGGAGTAGCTGTTATGCTTGGAGTAGCCGCTGCAGCAGTACTTGCTCTAGGTGCCGCAGTTGTATCATTAGCTGCAGCTCTCTTAGCATTGGCTGTAATCGGCACGATAATAAATTCCATTTTTAGTAAACTCTCAACAAGTATTCAAGATGCCGTAGCAGCTATGGGTACTCTAACCACTGATATTGTTGTAGAGCTTTACAATAATCTTTCGGAGAACGAAAGCACACTCAATGCAATCGGTCAAGAAATGTGCTTGTATATGGCTGACGGATTTAGAGAGCAGATAGAACCTACATGGAGCGACATAATTGATGATACGGCTATTAGTCTTAATACAGCAGCAAAAGCTAAAGTTGACATGGTCACAGAAGCAGCTAAAATACTAGGTTCTGCTTGGGATATTGGTTTAAGAGATGCTGCAGGTCATTCATATTGCGAAAATGATTATGTCGAGATTGCAGATGATTCTGCTACATCTATGTACAATGAAGCTGATCGAGTAAAAGGTACTGCCGAGGCCGGTGGTGCTATACTTGGTAATAGTTTTGGTTCTGGTTTGTGGGACAAACTCAAAGGATGGTTGAACAATATTACCGATGCTATTAAAGAATGGGCTGAAAACATTAAAAAAGGCATCGAAAATGGTTTAAATTTTATTGGCATTGGCGTCGGTGGCGGTGGTGGCGAAGATGGAATATCGACTTTACTAAGTGATTATAAGAAAGAAATTGGTAAAATTAATAAATATACCAATAATTTCGATCGCTATGTAGCTGACGGTACCTATCAGTATATTCCGGGCGTTGGATATGTTCATTATAAAAGCGGTAAGGTAATGAAAGACCTAATCGGCGAAAAGAGTGGAATTTATGCCGACGCTCTTGATGGAGAAACATCTGCTACAGATCTTAATACCGGTGCGGTGGGTGACAATTCAAAGGCTAAAGGCAAGAATGCTAAGGCTAACGAAAAGAAAACCAAGGAAATTAAAGAAGAGACAGAAGCTACAGAGGAAGAGACAGAAGCAGTTGAAGATAACAGTGAAGCTATCAGAGAGATGGCTGAACAGATTGAAGTTGTTACTAAGGAATACAACAAACTCAATCACTATCAGGGTATCAGTAAAGCCACTGTTGTCAGATTAGCTAATAATTCTAAACGTATTAACAAGCTTTGGAGCGGCGAAATTACCACTTTAAGAGAGCTTAATAAGCAGTATAAAGAAGTTAAAAAGTCTATTCCTAATATGGTTAAATCGTCTAAGCGAGGTCTTTATGCTTTCGGTGATGGTATCAAGAACGTTCAAAAGATTTATAAGAAAACTGGTCTTAAGAAGTCTGTTGATACTATTCGAAAGTATGTAGAGAGAACCGGTAATAGCGTAGCGAAAGTTACCGCTAATACACTTAAGGTGTTCTATAAAGCTGGAAATAAGGTCGAGAAGATATTCCTGAATCCTGTTAAGAAGATGAGCAAGATTCCTGGAATGCTTAAGAAAGCACTTAATACTGTTGCTTTCTTCAATAGGGATATGACATCAGTTATCAATAGTTATGAATGGTCTGATGACGTTATCTCTCATGTTCGTATGATTGAAGAGAGCTTTGGTAGAGTTAAATTCGGTCAGATGTCTGGTGGTATTCAGAATTATCTGAAGAATGTTCTTGGTAGATTTAAGGAATTAAATCCTGCTATTAGTCAGATTTCTAAATCACTTGGTGGTACATATAATGTATTCTCTAAGAACTCTAGAGCAGCAGCTGCTACAGCAGATTCACTTATATCTCTTGGCGCTGTTCTCTATAATGGTTCTGATGCTGCTAATGAGTATGCTACAAAGATAGCTCAGCTCGAATTCCTGTATGAACATGGCGAAGTATCATGGGAAGAACTGCAGGAAGCAAAGATTGACTATCTCACAAGAATTAAAGATGCACTCATGGAGTATAAGCAGTCTCTTGATGAGACCTATATGTCTGAAGTTGATTTCTTCTCAGCGTTCAATAAGAATGCTTTGGATAAGAACGTCAATCTTATGGAGAATCTCTTCTCTAATATCTCTGGATATTATACTTATGGTGCAATGCTTACCGAATTGTCCAGACGAGTTCCGGCTCTTCAGGAGAGTACTCAGCTTGTAAAGATGCTCGCTGATGCTGGTGTTGACAGCTTTGGTAAGCTTCAGAAAGTTCTTGAGATGTCTACTTCTGAACTTAATGCTTATATTTATGGCATTGGTGTTCTTAATAAGACTCAGGAAGAAGCTTCTAATAAGGCATTCGCAGCTGTAGCCAATGCTACAAGTTATGCAGCTAAGAGGCAACAGGCTCAGGCTAAGGATGTCATGAAGAAGACAACCAAGTATTCTAAGGATGTCCGTAAAGCAATTATGTCCGATATGGATGCTGTTGCCCAGGCTACCACAGAGTACAATATTCTTACCAAGAAGCAAGAGAAGGAATACCTCAAGACTCTTACTAAGGAAGAGCAGAAGTACTATAAGAAGCAGAAGAGCTATTATAAGAAAGCTAAGAAAGATTATGAAGCTCAGCGTAAGGCTCAGACTGAGAAGGAATACGTTAAGCAGCTCTTAGAAAACATCAAGACCTTTGCTGATTACTCTAAAGCTTTAGCCGAGTATACAGGTGATACAAAGGCTCTTACTTCTTTTACTAATAAGTTCAATGAAGCGTTTGCTGATTTGTCTAAGAACGCAAAAGAGGTGGGTGTCAACCTTGATGCTGCTGATGATAGCTTACTTATATTTGCTGAAACTCTTGATGCTACCGGTGAAGATGGGCTTAACTATTTCGAAGAAATGGCTAAGCGAATCCAGAACATGATCGATGGTATCAAAGAGTCTGTTACAAATGTGAATATTCTTACTACAGCGTTCGAGAAAGCAGCTTCTGTTAAGTTTAAGAATGTTTATGATAATGTTCTGTCAAATCTTATAGGTAGCAATGATATTGTATCACAGCTTTCAACTCTCGCAACTAAGGGCTATTCTACAGATGTTCTTAAGAAATTAAAAGATATTTATGATTCTGATAGATCTGCGGCTCTTGAAATGATCAAAGCTTTAAATTCTGCATCTGCTGATGAAGTTAAGCGTACGAATGCTGCAATGGAGAAATACTCTACAACCGCAGCTAATACAGAAGCCAATATGTGGGTTAAACTTCTAAAAGATGCTGAGAAAACTAAGGCCGAGCGCGAAAAGAAACAAACTGACGCGTTGAATAAGTATAATCAGGCGGTTAATACTAGAAAGGCTAAAGAGAATGAACTTAAAGCTCTTCAGAGTCAGAAGGATACAATTGATGCTGAAAAGCAGCGCTTGAAAGAGCTTAAGAAGAACGTAAAAGATGGTGATAAACTTTCTAAGAAAACTGAGAAAGAATACATCGCTCTTCTTAAGAAGTATGGTGGAACTTATAAGGGTAAGAGCTATTTGGTTAGTGCACCTCTTGAAACCTGGTTTGATGAGAATGGTGTGCAGAAATCTGGTACCGCTTATGCTAAGCTTAAATCTGATATTGCTAAAGCAGAAAAAGAAGTTAATGCTCTTAGAGATGCCGAAGATAAAGCGCATCAGGAATATCTGGATGCTACGAAACAACTCGAAGAGTATAATGCTGAACTTAAGAAGTCTATAGATAATGTTACTAAGGATGAAAACGCTAAGAAATGGTTTGATAGTGTTATTAAGGGCGAGAAAACTCTCCTTACTGCCATAAAATTTGTTACAAAAGGCACACATGAGTATGTTAAGGCTCTTGGTTATGCAACAGAATTGCAGACAAAGTTTGATAAAGAGAGAATTCATTACAATATTGATGGATTATATTCTAACATTAAAGCTCTTGAAGATGCTACAGCACCCATTGGTACTATCGTAGATGGTCTTGATTCGTTCGGTAAGTCTCTTGTTGAAGCCGCTGATAGAACAGCAGAAGGTATTATTGAAGCTATTGAAGAGTATAAGAAGAATCTGACAGATACCATCAAACAGTCTTCCGACTTCTTCTCAAAGTTTAGTGGCTTTGCAGATGAAGACAATCCTCTTCAGGCTACTGACTATCTTGAGTACGCTGATTCTCAAATAAATGCGTTAGAAACATGGCGTAAGAATCTCGAAAAGCTTGCTGATCTTGGTCTTGATAAAGAACTTATAGAGAAGTTTGCTTCTCAGGGTCTTGGAAGCTATGAGATCGTGAATGCATTTGCTAAAGCTACAAAGGCTCAGATTGGTGAGTACAATTACCAGTGGGAAAAGTATCAAGAAACGATTACAGCTGCAACAGAGTCAGCAATGACATCTATAGCTGCATCTTGGTCTACTGCTGGTCAGGCTCTATCTCAGTCTATGATCGATTACTTCGGTTCATCAGGAGCTGATCGTCTTAAGGAAGCTGGTTATGAAGCTTCTGCTATGGTTATTACAGGGGTTAAGGACGGACTTACAGAAGCCATGCCGTCTATCATTTCTGCTGTGGAGCACACAGATACATCAGGAATGAGTAAGGCTATCGGTAAATCTGTAGGTCAGGGAATTAATACTGGTCTTGTTGAGGCTGTACAAGGATCTGTAAACGAGACAGTTACTGCTGTCATTGAGAAATTCAAAATGGCAGTGGATTCTGTGCTTGCATACGTGAATGAAGTACTTCCTTCCGAATACACGATTACGATCCATGTAGACACTTCTGAAATTGACGCTGCTGTTGCTCGTATGAATCAGGCAATCTATTCCACAAACGTTACTGCAGGACAAACGTCCAATGCAGTGGCTAGTTCAACAGCTAATCAGGCAGCGACAGAAGTTGTTCCTAGTGAGCCTGTTACTAATACTGTTAATCTCAATTACACACAAAACAACTATTCACCTAAGGCACTTGATCAGGTGGAGATTTATAGAAATACTCAGAATCAGCTCAATAGCACAAAGAATGCTCTTGAGTTGCAGGGTGCAGGATAAGGAGAATTTACTATGATAAAATCTGTTACCGCGATTAATTACAGAGGTGAGGAATGTAAGATAGTTTTGAGCGAGCCCGACCCTGCACATGGGCTCCTCATTACTAATATTACAGGGATTGGTCCTGGCGATGCAATAATTAATACATCGGATTATGCTACTAACGATGGGTCGGAGTTTAATTCGGCCCGTCTTAGTGCCAGGTCAATACAAATTACTTTATTGTTATCTGATGATGACGATCAAATGACAATTGAAAAAGCTCGTCATAACGCTTATAAGTACTTTCCGTTAAAGAAACAGATAAGACTTGTATTCGATATAGACGAGGGACTTGTTTACATTGATGGCAGGGTTGAAAAGAACGATCCTACAATTTTCTCAAAGAATGAGAGCCTTACGATAGACATTAAATGCCCGGATCCATTCTTCTACAAATATCTTCCAGGAACGAAAAATTCTGAAGAAACATATGAACTTATGTCGGTTAATCCAGCTTTAGAGTTTATATATGATAGCAATGAAGATCTTGGTGTTCTAGAAACTCCATATGAAGTTGGCAGGTATACTTCTAGTACAGATACATTATTTGCGGTTATTGATTATGACGGTGATGTAGAGAATGGCTTTGATGGCGTTATCGATATTATTGGAGAATTACAAGGTGATATTGTTATTCAGCGATACAATACGGCTGAATATTTTAAAATCGACAAACTCAAATTAGAGGCATTAGTTGGTGATACTATAGGTGCTGGAGATGTAATCTATTTCTCAACGGATGAAAAACATTGTTATTGCAAAATAGTAAAAGATGGTATCGAAACGATTTGTCTGAATGCTGTCGATTTAGAAGGTTCTACTTGGTTACTTCTCTATCCTGGTGAAAATGTATTCACCTATACAATTACAGACGGACTAGATAACACACAGTTAACTATTTCGTATAAATCAAAGTTCCAAGGAGTATAAGGAGGACTATATGAGTTTAACATGTGGATTTTATGACTCTCAGGAGAATGATAGACTCTATTTCAATGCTGATCTGTCAAATTTTCTTGAGGGATTGATAACAGATGGTATATACGAATTTATTGATCAGCACATGATGCTGAGCGCTAATTCACCGGCAGATTTAAACATAAACGTTAGCCCAGGAAGGGCTTGGTTTAACGGAACATGGACAAAGATAGATTCTCCATATACGATTTCTTTTAGCGGTGAATATGCCCCTGATCCTATTACATCAAGAATTGATGCCATATGTCTTACGGTCAATAAGACAAGACCGGTAAGAGACAATTATATTGAGATCATTAAGGGTACAGGAGCTACGAGCAATCCCGTAAAGCCAACTGTAGTTGATGAAGCAAACATATTTAGGCATGTTCTTGCCTATGTAACTATTCCGGCAAGTGCATCATCTATTACACAGGCACAGATCGAAAATCGTGTTGGTATGGGTAGCGCTTTGTTCTCAGCACCAAAGTGGGGTAATGTACCAACAACACAGCAGATGGTTGCACAGTGGCAGGCACAGTTTGATGAGTTTATGGATTATATTCATAATACGTTTGACTATGACGCTGCTGGAAATCTTCAGCTTGGTATTGAGAATTTGGCTCCTGATAAGTCAGAAGTTGACCCAACTGATATGTATGCTCTGGATTCAAATGTACTTAAGAAAAGAAACGGTAATGCGTGGCTTCCTACAAAGGTTTCTACTGAAATAATGGAGATGAAGTCGACTTTTCAGGATGGTGTTGATGCAGTTTATGAGGCTGTAACAGCAATAGGTTTAACCCCCGCAGCGTCAACACCTGAAGCAATTGCGGAGGCTATTCATTCTATTCTTGATGCTGATGCTACAGCAGGAGAGATATTAACTGGTAAGAAAGCATATTCTCAGCTTCAGATGCTTACTGGTAATATGCCTAACAATGCCGCATGGACTGGTACTGGAACTCCTAGTGGTAATAATCAGGTAAATGTTCCTATTCCTGCAGGTTATCACAATGGTTCTGGATATGTAACTTGTAAAGGACAAACCGCTTATAGTGCTGGTTATGCCGCTGGACGAGAGCTAGGGCGAACAGAAACGCAATCAGATTTTGTAGCATTATATGGTTTTAAAAGCGGTGATAATACTGTAGTTATAGATCTTAATCATTGGTGGACAGTCACTGGTTATATTTCACCAACTGGTAATATTAGTTTTCCAGGAGTTCAACCAAAGATTAAGCATGGTTATTACACCCTTACTGGTGGCTAATTAAAGGAGCTATATCACATGCCAAGAATAAACGAATACCCAGAAACAAGGGAACCAACAAGTAACAGTTATTATATTGTACAGACAACCGACGGTACAAAGAAAATAACGCATGAAAAACTAATAAATGATCTAGTAAAAGGAGTTCAAAATGGCAGCAATTAAAGACTATCCGGAAGCGGAATCACTGTCAGATAATGATCTATTATTGATAGACACTGGTGCTACTGGTTATAAGTCTATTAAGAAAAGTACTCTGATGGATATCATTCGTTCTCAGTTGGTTTTTCCGCTTGCAAAAGTAATTGATTCAGTTCCTTGGTATGCTAGTATACCAGATTATACGCTGCAAGTAGAAGCTAATAAAGAGTATATAGTTCTTGCTGATATGTATTATGAACCTGCAGGTGGAGGCGGTATTGTTTTTCCGATAATATGGACACTAACTGTTAGTGACACATACCATCATATTAAATCATCTTCATCAGGAATACAGTATCAGCCATCGCCTGGAGCTGGACGTAGAATGCAGTGCTTGCGAATGGTAGCAAAGTCTGCAGGTCCTGTTACAATAACTATGATGGGTAGAAGTAATTTCACAGATCAGTCTTGCCGTTTAACTATCATAGAGTCTTATTGATAGGAGGTAACACCATGGAATCTTCAAATTCAAATCCGAAAATTTCCCCGGGTGGAAAAATTGAAAATGGGTTTCAACCAGGCACAATTCCTCCTATACGAAAGAAGCGTGTTGATTCTTTTAAGAAGAAAGAGCTTAGTGGTCTCGATAAATATCTGATATTCTCGTTTACATCAATCATCATTTTCACTATAGCAGTTCTTGTAATATACGTATTTACAAGAGATGAGCCGGCAGTCCTAGTGGGCTGCTTTTTTGGTGCTTTTAGTGGTGAGATATTGATGTGTGCGTTGATAAAACGGCTTAAGCTCCATAAGGAAGCAGAACTAAATAAAAAAGATACTGATGTACCGTATTAATGAGGGGAGGTACATATGAAAATTATTGTAGGGTCTGCAAGAATTGATGAAAATGGTAAAATTCAGGGCGGAGCAAAGGGTGACCAGACTGGTAAGGAAGTGGCAACACAAGCATTTTATATCCATTCTAAAGGTTGGTTTGTTCTCCGTCCTAAATCCGCTGATGTTGCTAAAAACATTGCAAAAGGTATGTTAATAGCCTGTAATAATGAAAAGATTGGTTACAACCAAAATGAACGACTGGGTGTAATTAAACTTGGAATCAATACGAACGAGCCAACTAACTGTGACTGTTCAACATTGATAAGAGCATGCATCATTTATGCCTCTGGAAAAGATCCTGGAAATTTCACGACGTTTAACGAATGTGATGTCCTTGAAAAATCTGGTCTCTTTGAAAGGCATTTTGCTTACAACAACGATACGGTGTTATACGAGGGAGATGTGTTAGTTACGAAAACAAAAGGACACACGGTCGCTGTAACAAACGGCAATGTACGTGAAATAGTATCAGATGCTCCTATTATTCCAAAAGTCAATAAAAATCAGGCAGAATTTTTATCGCTTATCGTACCACTTGTACAAAAACAAGTATTACTTCATGGCAATAAGCTTTATGCTTCTGTAACGATAGCTCAGGCAGCTCATGAATCTGGGTGGGGTACATCAAAAAAGATGGTATCTGCTAATGCACTGTTTGGGTTTAAAGTAGGTTCTGGTAAGAAATACGGAAAGGCATGGCATGGTGCAGCATTCAAATCAGGAACAACAGAATACTACGACGGAAAAACAGCTACAAAAATTACCGATTATTTCCGCCAATATGACACAATTGAAGATTCTATCTGCGATTACATGGACCTCCTCTGTAACAATCCAAGATATGGAGGAGCTATATTTGCAGGAAGTCCACGACAATCCATTGAAGGCATTGTGTCAGGAGGTTATGCTACAGGCCCTAAGTATGTCGATTCAATAATCAATATTATATCTCAGTACAATCTTCTTAAATACGATAAAGAAGTTTATTCGAATGTCTGTCCATATGCAGAAACTAACGCAACCCTTAGCAGAGGTATGAAGGGCGAAAAAGTAAAATATCTGCAGTGGATTTTAAGAGAAAAGTATCATCATATTTTACAAGTTGATGGACTGTTCGGACCAACCACAGAGTATATTGTCAAATCATTCCAGGCTTCACATGACCTTGAAGTTGACGGCGTGGTTGGACCTAAGACATGGAAGGAACTTAAGAATGGATCTTGAAGAAGCTATTGAGATTGTAAATGCATATTTCGAAGACAGATACACATCGTTATATTTGAACGATGCATGGCAAGTGATAGTTGAACATTATCAAAAAGGAGGAGAATAAATGAGTCTGTTTGGACCAAAAAGTAAAGAATATGGCGACCTGAATAGGAAGTCGATTAATGAACTTAACACTACCGTTGAAGAACAGGAGAAGGAGCTTCAGACACCATTTGCTGGCTCGGCTCCTGGATTAGTTCCTGCAAGTGATGAAACTACTCAGGCTAAGTATCTTAGAGGTGATGGCCAGTGGGGCACACCCGCAGGTGGTGGAGGCGGTACTGAAGATTATGAGGAGCTTGCAAATAAGCCCGCTATCGACGGAACAACCTTAGATAAGAACTCTACAGCAGAAGGGCTTGGTCTGGCTAAGAAAACTGATATTCCTGCGGTTCCTACAAAGACCTCTGATCTTACGAATGATAGCGGATTCGTCACAGATAGTGATGTTCCTACAAAGACATCAGATCTTACGAACGATTCAGGATTTATTACAGATAGTGATGTTCCTACAAAGACCTCTGATCTTACAAACGATTCTGGATTTATAACAGATAGTGATGTTCCTTCTAAGACTTCTGAACTTACGAATGATAGCGGATTCATCACTGATTCAGATATTCCCGGTGACTTCGACGGTTCTAATGCTGGCCTTGTACCAGTTCCGTCAAGTGGCGATGAGGATAAGTTCCTTAAAGCTGATGGATCATGGGATACTCCTGCTAGTGGTGGGGATTCCGGAATCATTCCTGGTTATATGGACGTTGTTAATATAACCACGATTAACGATTTTATCAGAGCAACAAATAAGCTTCATACCATTGGTGAAGATATTCCAACGGTTACCGATAGAACTTTTGGTAGTGCTTTTGTAGCGTATGCAGAAAATAGATACCATGTCTTTGATTGTCCTAGACCATCGTTTAATCTTGGAACTCAGCGTTATGCAGGTGGATATCTTCAAACTAAGATTAAAACAATTAATGACTTAGATGTTTCGATGGGCACGAAATGTTATGGTGGTAACGAAACACCTTTATATTCACAAACCGCTTCTTTATCAGAATCAGTATATTCACAAAATGAATGGCGCGACGACCTTTCTAGCAATAGAATGGACGACCCGAATAAAGAAATAGAAATCTTTGTAACTGCTGGAAGTGTTATATATACAGGTCATGGCGGATATACAGACTATGTAGATAACATCGTTGAAGTACCCCTTTCAGGAACATATTTCTACTCCGATGCCGCTAAAACTCAGAAGATCACTCCTGAAACCGGTAAATACTACATGGACATTCCTACAGGTGATGTTTACTACTATGATGGGTCTGCGTTTGTACTTAAGAGTCAAAAGTCCGGAACAAATTATTCTACAGCTGAGCAGGTAGTAGGTACTTGGATTGATGGAAAACCGCTTTATCAGAAGACCGTCAATTTCGGAACATTACCGAATACCGATGTAAAATCAGTTTCGTCTGGGTTATCAGGTGTATCTATAAAAAATATAAAAGGAATCATGACTAATTCGGACTATAGTATGGCATTGCCATCAGTTAATGCCACTGATAATGCATTTTCTGTAGAATTATATTATGCATATTCAAATAATAATATTGTTATCTCGACTAAAAAGGATAGGTCATCTTATTCAGCTTATATAACTCTTCAGTATACCAAGTCATAAGATTAAAAGGAGGAAACGAAATGAACGGACGATTTACAAAAGATTTTATGATAGCGGCCCTAATCAGAGCACTCAAGACAGCGGCTCAGGTAATGCTGTCTATGATAACCGTAGGAGCTGCCATAACCAGTTTCAATTGGGTATCTATCCTGTCAATCACAGCAACATCATTTGTATATTCAATTCTGACAAGTATTGTTTTCGGAATACCTGAAGGCGAATATCAGGGTGTTATGAGACTTGAAGCAGGAGATGAGACAAACAATTCTGCGGTTATATTATCAATTAATACTCCATATGATAAGTTAATTGAGACTGGCAGAGCAAATATTAAAGTAGAAAAGGAGAATTAAACTATGGGAAACACAATACCTAACAAGGTTGATGGTACACTTAAGTTCGAGACAGAGATTGCTGAGGCTTCCCAGGATAAGGTAGGTAAACACCCCATTATCGCTAAGGATGTCACAACAACAGATATTCCTTCTTCTGATGTGGTTAAGGATTGGGAAGATAGGAATGATAAGGCTGTTACTGTAAGAAGAAAGTCTGTATTTGTAGACCCGTATATAGCCTTAGACTTCGATCTTCTTGGTAAGGTTGTAACAGATCTTCAGGAGGATGTTGATGTAGGAACTGGAGTAATTCTTGGAACTCTTCATTATATTGATGACTATACTGGCTTTTCTGGAGATCCTGAGGAGCAGGTTGGTCACTTCCTTGCATTTAAGGTTGACTTTGATGAGGACTACGACTCTCTTACAGTTGAGACCATTTCTTCTGGTGAGCAGACTCTTGACTCTGACAAGACAATGGTACTTAGAATCGTAAAGAAGGCTCCTTTCACAGTAAGAGCTTACAAGAACGACAAGTGCGTTTCTTCAAAGACATATTCTGTAGATCAGCTCGTTCTTGAACCTGCAGAGAATCCTTAATGGCAATAAGCGGGAATTTAAAAAGTTAATTTCTTATACCTCCGAACATAAGAAGAGACAAAACTATCGCAAAACATAATCCCGTTCCCGCTTTTGTGGGGGAGGGTTTGAGTATACCTCGGCCTTCCCTCTTAATATTTAATGAATGATTTTTGTGAGCGTTTCGTCTAAGGCAGCGAGGCGCTCAGAAAGTTCGTTCATTTCTATTACTCCTTTCTCGAAGGCATTCTTGGGACTGTCAATTTGGGCAGCCCCTTGTTTGCCTTTGAGAATATGCCTTTATAACACGTCCTTATATTTTTTTCGCAATAAAAACACAGTCTTTAATGAAGTAATTATTTTTCATTAAAGAAAGTGAGGTAACTATTGTGAAAAGAGTTAAGGCAAGAACAGAAATGATGAGACATAAGTTAGACAATCTTTTAAATAAGGCGATTGGCTATGGTATGGGCATGGATAATGTATCTACTATGGATGTAGATGATTATATTGCCTTTAAAGAAATGATCGATTCTTATAAAGAGATTATGACTGTTGTAGTCGACTGGTCTGAAGCACTTGACGATCAAACAGTAAAACTGGAGACACTCGAAAGTGAATTAAAGGTAATACAAGATAGTATTTATGAATTGACCAATAAAGTTGAAGAAGTTATTGAGAAGCAGTAAGTACTATAGGCCGTATGTGATTTTAGCATGCGGTCTAATTTTTACCTCCGCAAAAATTACACACCTTATAATAGGAAACTAAGGTTTATAACGAAAGGAGAAAAACATGAGTGAAGTATTTTATGAAGTAGGATTTATTTTAGTATTAGTAATTGGAAAGGTAGTATTAGATTATTTAGAGGGGATTGCTGAATAAGCATTCCCTTATATTTTTACCTCGCTTACTTACTCTCTAACGAGAGTGCGTCCGCAATAATTACACACTATATAATAGAACATTAACTTTGATTTTTCGTTTAATGAAAGCGAGGTAATTTTATGTTAGGAATTATGTTTAAAGATTTTGGTAAAGAACTAAAAGTTGTATTAGGATACTTTTTAGTATTTGTCGGATTTTTAGCAGTACAGGATAATAATGGTTTCGACCACTATATTTGGGAAGATTATATCTTCAATAGTAGTTGGTGGTCAGATACTGGTATATATGTACTTGCAATAACGGCACTATACTTTATAGTATCCGGAACTTGGAAGGTTATTAGAGGATTTATTTATAATACTATATTTGATATGATGAACAAACTTAAGGAAAAGAAGGATTCCAAAGTTTGATGTTCTCGTCCTGAGCAAGACGTTAAAAGGCTCTTATATTTTTTACCTCCGCAAAAATTACACACTATATAATAGAACATAAACTTTGATTGTACAAATAGGAGGTACAAATTATGATGGCGATGATAATTCTATATGTTTTAACTATTGCAATTTTTTGGAAGTTGTATAGAAAACAGGTAAAAGATGTTATAGGAAGAATTACTGGTCATTTTGAGATGAAAAGTATTATGAAGAGATTAGAGGGCAAAGTCTATTATGATACTGATGAAGCACAACAAGATATGATGGTGTTTAATAAAATGTTCTGGGGTGTATACGGTTATACACATCCAAAACTGTATAAGAACAACGTCGATGATTTGTGGATCATCAGATTCTAAGAGGGGCTTTGCCCTTCTTTTTTTACACCCCTTATAATAGGCTAGTTGGTGTAATAAGGAGCATACCCGTGAGGGAGGTGTCGCGTGTAAGACGTGCACAGCCTTTTATTTTTACACGTCTTTTAATGGAGACGTAGAAAGGATTTATTATGTGGAACTGGGAAAATAAAGTAACGCACAATGCAAAAGAATATTATTCAAGATATATTGCGAGCTGGATTAACGCTCATGGTGGTAGATATCAAAGAGAATTATTTGAAGGATTCAGACATTGGTTGAGAGACGAATGTGAATTGAACGAAGAAGAAATTCATGAGATCTACGATATGGCTACAAATGGCAAATTGGAATTTGAAGGAAATGCACAGCGTTTTATAAAGAATTATAAGAAACAGTAAACGGAGATTTAAAACGTCTCCTTTTATTTTTACA
Source organism: Clostridiales bacterium (assembly GCA_017649745.1). Next base: position 17,034 of record JAGCGE010000141.1, read on the forward strand.
CATCCTATAGTAGGAGGTGAATTACTATGGATAAGAGCAAATTTAAGGATCTTTTTGATAAAGAGAAGCATCCTGAGATTAAAAACTTTATGAAAAATTATAGTAGTTTGATGTGTATAGGAGCAGCATTAACAATTGGTGGACTGGCAATGATTGCTAGTAAACGTGATTTTGAGAATGGCGACACAAAAGATGTAGAAAAGACATTTAGAAAATACGCATCTACAGTAACTAAGCGATACAGTGAACCGGAACCAAAGGTTCGTAAGTATAGAAGTATATTTGTAGATGCTGATGAATGGATGCCAATATCTACAACAAGTAAAATTATGGACGCTTATACAGAATCACTATCTAGCGACCAGTATTAAAAACCAAGGGGTATGTGAAATGCATGCTCCTTTCTTTTTTACACAAAAATAACACACGTTATTATGGAACTTGATGAATAGCATAGAGAATAACGAAACGGAGGATTGAAATCTATGGCTAAGAAAATTATTAGTGTAATTGTAGTGATTCTTGGAGGAATTGGACTTGGGGTTCTTATTAAGAAGTATGTTGATAAGAAGCGTAAAGAAACCGATGAGACCATTAAGGAGAATCGAGAAGCAAACGAGATTAGAGAAGCATTAGCTGAGAACGAGGAGATGAACAGACGATTCGGCAAGAAGTATGTTGAAATCAAGGCTTCAGAGGAGTAATAATATCGGACTTGTGGTAACACAGGTCCTATTATTTTTTACACATCTTATGATGGAACTATTAACATGTGCGAAGAAAGGAGAAAAGCATGGAAGAAAAATTTAACTGGCAAAAAGAACTGGATGACGCAGGACGTGCGGCGTTTCGGGATCTTGATTGCGGTGGGGACGGTTTAAAGAAGTCAGAATCAGCAAAAGTGGTTCAGACCTTATATACTCTCCATCTTGCAGACGAAAGAAAAGAGCGGGAGCTTAAGATCAAAGAGCATGAAGATGCTAGAGAAACAGCTCAACTCATATTAGATGGATGTAAGACGGCAGGGTTTTTTGGTCTAGCAGGTGTTGGTTTAGTAGAGGCTTGTAAAAACTATCATAGTCTCCTCGCATTAGAGGATTCTTGGAAAGTTGTATCAAACCGAGTCTTCCAGTGGAATACACAGCAGATATTAAAAGCTGCTATGAGTTCTGCCGCGCATTTAATCCACTTCTAAGCACGAATGGGGCTGTGAATTATATTCATGGCCCTACATTTTTTACACACTTTCTTATAAGGAGGTGTACTGGTATGACATTAGGTATTATATTTATCATGATTGGTTTAGTAATCATCGTGATGGATGCAAAGGGTAAGAATTGACTGGTACCCCTTGCGGAAGTATAGGAGACGAATAACAAGTCTCCGTACTTTTTACACATCCTTTAATAGTGTAGGCATTTTATGTTAAAGGAGGAGAAATCATGAATACATTATTAAAAGCTTTATTGTGGACAATAGTATTAATCGTAGCGATTATCGGGATTCCGATATTGATAGGATTAATAGGTGTTATGTGGCCAGTATTGCTTATAATAGCGTTGATTGTATTTATTCCGCTGGCAATAGGAATTGCTGTCGGCAAAAACGATAAGGGAGACCATTAAGGTCTCTTTTATTTTTACACAGCTTATATTAGTTGGGGGAATAATTTTAGAAAGGAGAAATTATCATGATTGAAGCAATTGTTGGGTTTATTTGTAATCATTGGTTGCTACTGGCGTTAACAGGAGGTATATTTACTTCCGCAGGAGCGGCAGGGGCAAGTGCCAATGCGGCAGGTAAGCGAACACAGGCGTATCTTGATAAGTTAGAAGAAGAACGCCAACAGAGAAAGAAAGGAGGTAAGGAGTCTTAACGGCTCCTTTTATTTTTTATGATTATTTTTAAGATTATTTTTGAGATTTTTCTTTTATGGATATTAATAGGTGTAGTTTTGTTTCTCAGTATTTATAAAGTATTTAAAGATTTTGCAACAGAGACTATAGAAAAGGATTACAGATTGCGCTGTGATCCCAAAATAAGAAAAGTCTGGTTTGCAACGATGGTAATAGGTCTTATTATATTTTGGCCTGCTATTGCAAAGGCTGCAATTATTAGAATGTTATATAAATTAATGGGAGGTAAAAAATGAGTGAAAGAATAAAAAGAGACCGGAAAGAGATCATTAAAGCTATGGAATGGCTTAAAAAGAATAATATTGATGATCCTGATGGTCATCTTGCAGTAAAGTGTGCAAAAGAAAAAATTGCATTTCTTGAAGGGAGGATAAAGTAATGGTCACAAAAGAGAGATTTGTAGAGCTCTGTAAGAAGGCAGGGTACGGCGGAGCAAGTATTGTGGACGGAATGGTAACTATTGATATGGTGGATGCATCAAAAGAAGAGGTCAGAAAGACTTTCTACGCAGTAAAGCTTCTGGCTAACAAGGTTGGTTACAAGCATTCATTCAGAGTATGTAAGTTGAAGGAGGAAACAAATAATGGAACAGTCGAATAAGCATTTAGTTGAGTTTGAGAAGTGGTGCGGAAAATGCTCTCATAATAACAAGGCAGATATATATGGCAATAAGCCGGTTTGTCATGCTTGTCAGGAGAGAAAGGTTAACGAGGATTCTCATATCCCTGTAAATTATGATGGTCCTAGACCGGATCCCGTAAAAGGAAGGAGAGACACGATATGAAAGGTACGAAGGGGAGAAAAGTAGCTTCACCACCAATTGCCGAATATGGTTTTACGGCAAGTAATATGGACACATTTGTAAAAGGCCATGCACATAGCCTGGAGTATATTAAGTGGAGGTGGTTTTATGCTCCTGCTTATCGATATACACCGGCTGTGTGTGGAGCGGTTATTCCTGATTGGAAGGAGGAAAGATGAGAGCAACGAAATGTGATAGATGCGGTAAATATATTGATGAATCAGAAGAGTCCCTTCCTTATATAAAATATGCTAAGTCTCTTACTAATTCATCATATGTAAGGAAATCTATTTGTCAAGAATGTTATTCATCGTTTCAAGATTGGTTTCTTGAACCTAGTCATAAAGAAGAAGGAGCATAAAAATGACAAATGCTGAAAAATTTAAAGAAGTATTTGGGTATGAAATCGAAGCACTTGCACCAGATGATCCTTGCAATATGGTAGATCATGATATATGCATCGATAATGAATGTGACACATGTCCATTATATCGCTTTTGGGAAAAGGAGTATAAAAATGATAATACGAGAAATGCTTAATGTTCAGGTACCGATATGTAAAGTGTGTCAGGGTGCTCTTGGTAGGGTCATGGTTTATCGTGATGATTACAAAGGGCACTTATATTTTTGCAAGGATTGTGGAACTGAGTACAAAATCGTTGGTCAGGGACAGGCTGAGAATGAACTTTTGATGGAGTATGAGAGAAATCGATGGTAATTAAGGAGAATAGAAATGAACGGACAAACAATAATTGATTTTATTAAGAAGCATAAATTTGAAGCGTGCACGATATTGATATGGATGATTATTATATTCATTTTAATATTTCTTTAATGGTTAATTATTTTTAAGGAGGAAGATAATGATTATACATTATACGGACAGTAATGAATCTAACTTTGCAATTAATATTCTCAGAAGGAGAGACTTTGAACGTGCAAAGAAGCTTATATTGGAAGGTATTGGCGCTTGGTATGCTGCAGCTAATGATATTAATGAAATAGAAGCTACTGAGCATTTTTCAAAAGAAGATATTGCAAATTTTTATTACGACGGGTATGCAGAACCGACTCTTAAATTACTTGAGATGCTTAATATACCTCATAGATTGACTGTTATTCTTGATCGTGGCAGAAAGAGCACAATAGTTAATGCTACAATTTGTGAATGATGGAGAAAAAGGAGGAAAAACATGAGTAGATTTTTATTATCATTTTATCCAATAGATCCTTGGCGCTCTTTTTTATGCTGTGAGATTAATGACAAGATAGATACGGGTGATGCTAAAAATTTACTTGAAGAGTATTATAGAGGTCTTGCAAGACATAACATGAACGAGGGTGACCTGTTAATGTTCAATAACACTACTTGGCAGCTTATTAAGGCTGATTCTGTATTTGACGCGATTGATACTTTTAAAGAAAACTTAAATAATTGGAGGATGACTTCAAAGGAGGAATAAATGGTTAATAAAAAAGATGATTTAAATTTTGTAAGACAGATTTGGTTTTTAATTGGTTTCTTTATTGGGATCTTTTTTACTTGTATTTTGCTTTATTTGATGAGCTAAAGGAGGAATAAATGATCTATATAGCAATTATATTGTATATGCTTATTGGTTTTGTTATTCAGTATAAAGCCCTTAGTAATGAAAATCTGACAAAAGATAAAAACGTGCGATTTATTATCGGCGAAGTTATTGGAATGATAACTATATTTTTGTTCTGGCCAGGATTTATTATTTATGGCTTTATGAAAGCGAGGCGGTAGGAGTATGACAAAAGAAGAAGCAATAGAGGTATTAAGAGATATTGTATCGAAGCCTATGCTGTATAGCAATCATATCATTGATGCTTGTAGAATAGCATTGGTAAGCTTAGAAGCGGAGAATGAGAGATTACCAGATGATATTACTCAGAGAATTCGTGGTAATTCTGGTAGATATGATCCTAGTAGAGTTGTAAATGACAAAATTAAGAATACATTTAAAACTACAAAATTAGAGCCTTTAGATGGTATGGAATTCACTTATGAACTTCAGCGCCGTGTTAGAGAAGATGAGGATAACTTTATATTTGAGACTATAGAGCCTTTTTGCTCAGATATAGCTCAGCAAAAGATATCCAAACAAGATCTTAATGAGGCAATTCAGCTCTGGATAGCTGTGAAAAGGGTTATGCATAAGGAGGGAAGTGATGGATGATAGAGTTAAAAGATTTAGAAAGCTTATAGATGGCCCGAACGAACTTAAAATTTTACAGAGAGAATTAGAAATACATCTTAGAAGATATGGTGATGGTGAGGTCTTTGGAAATATGCTTATTCTAAAAGATGAAAGTTATATTGAAAGAGAATTTGATAAACTGGAGGAGAAAAAGATGATTAATATTAAAGAAAGATGTACAGAATGTGACCGTCTCGATACTTGTAAATATTCTGAGGATTATACTGAGTTTGGTGATAGGATGCATAATCTTGCAAATAAACTTGATGGGGAGATCATAGCTGAAGGTGTAGCTCAATTTGAGATGAAATGTAAGTATTTTAAACCAATTGTTCGTACACCAAAATTAGGAGGAAAGTGAGGTATAAAATGGGAATGACGATTGACACGGCTATAACAGTATTAGGCATGGTAGAAGCACATGGAATATGCATTGAAGCCAAGGATATTGCAGTAGATACCATGCGCAAGTATCAGAAGATAGAAGATATTTATTATCATCAACGTGGTGAAGCATTAGAAAATTCATTAAGGGCGGTGATAGAAGATGGGAAGATTGATTGACGCTGACAGATTTATAGAAAAGGTCAACAAAGATAGGAAACATGAATGTTATCTGCATAGTTGGACAGCAGATGATGTATTAGAAAAATTGAACAGTTGGTATGCGCCAACAGTAGAAGCAATCCCCAAAGCCGACTACGAAGCAAGATTAAAGGCTGATATGGTGGCTATTCTTGAAGAGTTAACAAAAGAAATGATCCTTATAAAAGAATGTGAGTATCAAATATATGGAAACGAACATTGGAACTTTGTGGGAAAATGCCAAGATGTTATTCAAAAGAAAATTGATGAACTGAGAGAGGGGGTAAAGGAAAAACCAAAAAGCTGTAGCACTTGTCGAAGCTATAAAGGTCATGCAGGACATTGTGAAATATGCCACGAAATGAGTATGTATAAGGAGAAAAAAGATGAGTAGTGACTTCATGGACGGTTATATTCACACAGATCATATCGGTCTACTTATTACTCTTTGCCCTAAACACTATGCTAATAATGATATTTATAGTGTTCAGCGTTTGGTTTCATGGCAATATCTTTATCGGATGCCTTTAACGCACAGAAACATGGCTATGCTGAGTTTACTTAATGATTTATATGACGAGTATGACTTTTTAAACGGTAGGTGAGAAAAAATGAATTTTAACACTATAAAACAAGAATTAAACAAAAAGATAAAGAAAATGTCAGAAGAAGATTTCCAAAAATTTATTAAAGAATTAAAGCGAATTTATTATAAGGATAAGCCTAAGCCATGGGAAATGCAGTACGAACTTAGCAAAGAAACAGAGAATTGGAATGGTTGTTATCCTGATCCTAATCTAGGGCATGGGGAGAATTGGGAAAGTGAGGAAAGTGATGACTAAAAGATTCATACCAATTATATTTGCAGCAAGTATCTTATTATCTGGTTGTCAGGCAGCTACAAGAGAATTGGGTGGTAATATGACACTTACGCTTGATCCTGGTGTAAAGCTTGAAGAGATAACATGGAAAGAGGATTCTCTTTGGTACTTAACAAGACCTATGAGAGACGGAGAAAAAGCTGAGACTCATGTATTTAAGCAGTCATCAGAATGGGGAGTGTTTGAAGGTACTGTAACAATAATAGAAAAGGAGAAGGAATGAGCGAAATAGAAATAATGTCTTTAGTATTATGGATGTTACTAATAACGTATGATAATTGGCGTATAAAGAAGAGACTTGATAAGTTAGAAAAGTACTTAAGCGAGGAGGAAGAATGATATGTTATGCACAGTAACTGTGGATGTGAATGTTACAGACGAAGCGATAGCATTTTTAAGTTGTATTAGCCAGCTTTCATATATAGATATAAAATCTATTGTGGTTAAGGAGAAAAGTGTAGAACGAAAGGAGGAAAAAGATGAGAATAATTAACAAATCACGAGGAACCGGTAAGACAACACAGCTCATATACGCATCTGCTATTACCGGGTTCAGAATTATAGTGCATAGCCATGCTATGGCTAAATATGTTAAAGAAATGGCAAAAAATATGGGATTTAAGATTTTACCACCAATGTCTGATATTGAATATAGGAATAGAAAAGAATTCAGGGACGATCATACACCTATTCTAATTGATGAACTTCAGAATGAGATTCTTGATGAAGCACTTGAATTATATTTTGATGCTCCTGTTGTAGCTGCCACAATGACGGTTCCGATTGATGATGACTGTGTTCCACCTGCACCAAAGCCGCTTGTATTTGATCATGAAACCGAAAAAGTAAGAATGCAAACAAATAGAGACGTTTTAAATAAGACTTTTGGTCATCTAAAGTTTAAATTAGATCGTTATCTCTACCATATAGAGGACTCGCTAATTATCCAAACTGAAGATGGTAAAGATATGAAGTTTACTGATTGGCTTGATCATCCCTATGTAGAACGGAAGGAGGAAACGAATGGATAATAAGCTCGATTTCATATGTAGTAGTGATTGTGCCTTTTACAAAGGGGATTGTGGGCATCATTTTCATGATTCACAAGATCATATTTTGTGGGATATACCATCTGAATCTATGTATGATGGAGTTATTGGGGATATTCCTAGTTGCTTTGAACCATCAGAAGAGTATAAGAAAAAGAAAGATGAACTTATTATTAAAGAGTTAGCAAGAGACTATTCTGCTGACATTTTAAAGCGTGCGCTTGAGTATAAGATTAAAAATGATCCACAAATCAGTCCTTGTATCCGAAAGAAATGCCTTGATCCGGCTACCTGTGGCGGTTGTGAGGACTATCAAAGATGGAGAGACGAGGTGAATAAACAATGATTAGGAGGAAAAATGGATAAACTACTACATAACTGTCCCAATTGCGGAGCACCACTTACTTCCGATGGTTACTGTGAGTACTGTAAAACAAAAATACGATATGCTAACCATGTAGAAATAATGAACGATTTTTTCTGGAGAGAACAAGTAGAGATGCTCATAAAAATTAGGAATGGAGACACAACAACTCTTATTCCATTTGTTGGTCACCTTACTGAAATGCGCACGGATTGTTATATGGAAGACGCAATTCCAGAAGTATCATTAAGGTTTGACGGACGGTTCGGTAAGATACCGGACATGGAGGTGAAAAAAGAATGAGCACAATAGACATCATTACTATTATATTTGCCATTACTTGCTTTGTTAGTGGGTATAGTATTGGCAGGACTAACGGTTTTAAGGAAGCTATCAAGATGATGGACAATATAGCAAATAATAAAAAGGAGAAATAGCATGGGGGTAAAAAGGGGTTCTTATCGAGGCTATAATAAGGAACGTTATGCTAACAATTACAAATCAATAGGAGATCACAAGAGAATAGCTATGCAGGAAGATACATATTTATCTAAGAAGTTTGCAGGTAAAGACATGTATACAAAAGTAAAACACGGAACAGTAGAACATTTTATAGGAGAAGTAGTGAAAGTTCATAGACAGATTCAGTCTAATGAAAAAGAAAAGATCGTGGATGGGTTGGTTGTAGGAATCTATCCGCATTTTTTATTACTCGATTGCGGTAACTACAAAACCACAATCACCTATGCTGACTACGAGATGGACAAAATGAGAGGTGTATATGGCTGATATATTTTTTACTGGCTTTGCTATTCTTATACTATTTTCTGCGGCTTTATTCGCTTTTGTTGGAATGATTATTTCTGCAATTGTTGCTGTTGTAATGATTGCAAAAATGCTTAAGGAGGTATTTAAGAAATGAATAAATTAGTTCCTGGATCAATAGATCACCGTAAAAAGGTGGCAGAAATGTATCATCTAGATGAACAAGAGGTTTTGGATCTTCCGAAGAGAGAATTTAAGAATTTCTGTGCTGGCATCAAACTCGGAGAGCAGGACGGAGCAAAAAAGATGCTTGCGAGTCTTGTTGATGACCCTAATATGGTTATTGATATTCTTAAAAATATGTCAGAAGAAAATCTGAATAAGGTTCTTGATGAGTTTTGCGAATCTGTGGGAGAAGAGCATGAAGAAGAAAAAGAAGATCTTGAGACCTGATGATTGTCATGGCTGCGTTTATTATAATGCTTATGGTGATTACTGCAATTATAAGGGTATCGTCTGTAAGTATAAGCCTCTTGAGGAAGAGTACAAAAAGAACACACCTTCTAATAGGAGGTGAACAATTATGTTAAATTTTAGCGAACTTGGAAAACTTTCAGATAACGATAGGGAGAACGTACATAGACTATATGTACTCCTGGATATTTGTCAGAAGTATAATGACGAATTTACAGATGAGGAACGTACAGTATTAGGTGTATGCATTGGTAATCTTATCGCACTATTTGAGAGCGAAATGATGCAAGAGGCGTTAACAGCAATAGTTGTTGACAAATTTATGGAACAAATGAAGGAGTCTTAACAGGGCTCCTTTATTTTTACACACCTTCTAATAGGAGGTGATATTATGAGTTACATAAAAGAGATTTATGGGAATATTCAAGCGGACATAATCGATATTATGAGAGATTATGGAATTGAAGATCCTGACATCGATATGGTTAACGACATAATTGAATGTGTAGTAGAGGAGTCCAAATAACAGGGCTCCTTTATTTTTGCTATCGAACGTAGTGAGAAAGCGTTGAGCATAGCGAAACTGAAAGGAGTAATAGAAATGAAGGTAGTAGTATCAAGAGATGAAATCAAACAAATGATATCTGAAAAGTTTGGTTTAACAGATTTCATTCTTGAGATTTCATCAGAGAATGCAGTAAAGGTTAAACCAGAGATTGTTACAACGGTTAATAACCAGAATCAAATCATTGATGTTAAGATCGAGAAATCTAACGGCGATGTTCCTGTTGAGGAGCCTAAAAAGAAGAAGTCCGATCATATTCCGACAAACACCGTAGTAGATTATGAGAAGTATGCTCTTATGATTGAGGAGTTCTTAAATTCTACAGGTACCACCATGGGTGTGGATTTAGAAGGTCTCACTCCTGCAGGAATGGAGTATAGAATTAGAACAGCGGCAAGAATGTATGGACTTAATGGTAGGTTCATACTCACAAAAAGTACGAAATACAACGAGATTTATATTTCTAAGAAGTAAAGGAGGAAAGAGATGATAGGACAGATTATTGAATCAATTGTTAAGCATAAGGCAGCAATAGCTCTCGGTGGAGCTATGATTGGTGTTGGTATCACTGCTGTTATGGCTAGCAGAGATGCTAAAAGTTTAGATGAAGCATTAGAAATTGCTGAATACGATAAGGATCAGGAACTCACGGATACTCAGGTTATTGAAATGTTTAAAGAGCAAGGCATTTCAGAAGAAGAAATACAGGAGTTTAAAGACTATGATGTTATTCCTGAAGAATTTGAATATCTTACAAAGAAGGAAAAGGCAATTATATTTGCTAAGAATTACTGGAGAACAGGATTAGTAATGGCTGTAACGTTTGCTCTTATGATTTTTAGTCATGTTAGTATGGCTAAAGAGATAGCAGTAGCTACAGCAGCATTGGGAGCACTAAGTACGAAATACAAAGATCTGAAATCATATTTGAAGGAGAAGTATCCTGAACAGTATGAAGAGATTATGAGACGTCTAAATCGAGAAAATGCCCGGAAGAAAATTTCTGAAACGGGTTTTAAAAAGGAAGAATCTTATGATGGACGTAAGAGATACTACTTCCCTCTTTCTGATCAGATAGTGTTTATGAAACCTGAGGATATGGTCAAGGTCCAGGGATACATGTCACGTACAATCGGTACCGAGATGGAATTATATTTGAATGATATTCTCGACTACATCCATATTGAACTCGGTTATAAGGATGTTCATATCTCAGATGTTGACTATAAGTGGTCATTCCCTGAAGATTCTGTAGGAGATGTAGACTTCCCTCAGATCATGTTTGAGTATGACGATGTTCTTGATGAAGATAAGTCTTATGTAGTATGTCAGGTTGTTACAACGAGCTATGATCCTGAAGTAATTATTAATAAGAGTGCATAAATTACACAGCCTATAATAAGAAGGAACATTAACTAATAGTTTTTATTATAGGAGGTAAAACTATGAGTAAAAATTTATGGAAGAAGAGTTTCGTTGAAACACATAGATTACAGAATGCGGTATTTCAAGAAAATGTTGGATATTGGTATACAGATGACGACAAAAGACAACATTCTTTTGTAGTACATTTGTTTGATGTAGAAGACGAGAGTATTGAACAACAGGAAATGATTTATGAAGTTGATGAGACTTATATGGAATGTAGGATAAGTTTACAGACATGGTTAGATGGTAATTGTATTAGTGATGTAGATATTAATAGAGATGAAGCTGAGAGGCTTCGAGAAGAGAAAGGCTTGTGGTGACACAGGCCTATTCTTTTTATTTTTATTGAAAGGAGAAACGAAATGAATAAAACATCAAAGAAAATTATATTAGATGACATAAGGGGATATTTACGTACATGGAATATTGTAGATGATAAGGTTGCTCAGGAGATGGCAGATAAGCTTATTAATAAGTATGAGGAGCAGGAACGACCAAAAAAGCAGCCTATTAGAGTATTCCTGAGTCTTCCTATGAGTGGAAGAAGTGATGAAGAGATTAAGGCTCAGATTAATGTAATGAAGGCTGAGTTTCTATTGAAGAACCCTTTTGGTAATGGTAAAGAAATTATATTTGTGCATAATTTCAGTGAAAAGGAATGCGTGACTAATACATTTGATCCATTTTTCGGTGAGCGTAAAACACCTGCGTTGTATTATCTTGGACGGGCCATCCATAAAATGACATATTGTGATGCTGTATATGTTGGCGATGGTTTTACAAAGGCACGCGGCTGTATGATTGAATACCGGATTGCTATGGATTATCAAATACCGGTTTATCACAATGTTGAAGATCTTATAAAGGAGGTAAAGTAAATGAAAATAGCAATAATAGCAAGGAGTGTTTACTGTCGCAGAATACTGGAATTCCTGAAGTTCTCCGCTGAAGGTACATATGAGTTCACTGGAACAAAGTATTACGGACATAATGAGGTGGCTGTATTTATATTCGAATCTACAGAAGAGGCAGAGGTTATCAATACCGAGATATGGATTAAGGGTAATTTCCTAAATGATGACGTTATTACTCTTAGGTTTGCGAATGATCTACCTATGCTGGAATAAAAATTACACACCATATAATAGGAGGCAATGGAAAATTGACTAAGGTTAGCATCCAATTCCAACGGATGTAGGGTTCGATTCCCTATCAATGGACCATGTCTCCTAACGTTTCATTAATTATATTTGAAAGGAGAAAGGAAATGTTTGAAACATTTATGCCAACAATTCTAAATGTGGGTAAAACGGCAGCAGCTTTTGCTACGAAGAACTCAAATGCATTGTTGACAGGAATAGCATTAACAACTCTAACTGGCACCGCGTTAGCAGTTGCATCAGCTGTTCCAAAAATTATTGAGGAGTTAGATAGAGAAAAATCAGATCTCGAAATCGCAAGAAATGACAACGAGAGAAAGAAAATTAAGAGAGCAGCACGATTAAAGGTCGCTAAGATCATTATCGTTCCGGCTCTTTTGTTTTTTATCTGTGGTAGCTCAATAATCGGCAATGCATATATCAATTCTAAGAAGATAGCCGCTTTGGCAGCAGCTTACGCACTATCAGAGCAAAAGATAGAGGACTTAGAAAACGCCACAAAAGAGATAGCGGGACCAAAAAAGTCGTCTCTTATAAAGCAAAAAGCGGATGAATTAGCTGTAGAACGCTGTGAGACTAGTAAAGATGCCGTTGTAAATACCGGGCATGGCAATGATCTATTCTATAATAGGAAGTTTGACTATTTCTTTAGGTCAAATCAGGACTTTATAAATCTTGGATTTAAGAATGTGCAAACAACTCTTGATGGTACAAGCCTTATTACAGGTGAAACTCAGCGAATTAACGACCTTCATGAGTATCTAAACCTTCCTAATGATGGAGAATTGGGATGTTTGTTCGGTTGGCATCCTGGGGATAATGTCGGAGTAACGTTAACAAGTACCGGTAAGAAGATCTGGGATGACGGAACTTCTGAATATTATACCGTAATGGACTATACTGCTAAGTATTTAGGCAAAGCAGGTCAATTAGTGTAAAAATTACACAGCATTAAATGTAGGTAATTAATTAGACGTCTATTCATATATAAGAAAGGAGAATAAAGATGTCAAAGAACAGAAACAATAACAATGGAAACAACAATCAGAACAATGTACCCAATAATGGGGTACCACAGGAGGAAGCAAATGCAGTGGATCAGAACGGTAATGTTCAGAATCCACCTGCTACAACTGCAGGGTCTGAGAAAAAGAGCTTGAAGGAGAAATGGAACGAGGCATTTGATCCGGAGACACATCCGAAGCGCTATGCTGTAAAGGAAGGCGCTAAGAAAGTAGGTAAAGCACTCGGTTGGATGGCATTAGGTGGTGTTATAGTCACTGGCGGTCTGGCAGTAGCTGCTGCAAGTCGTAAAGACGATACGGGTGATGATCTGGATGAAATGGATGAGTTAGATGATCTGGATGAGGATCTTGATGACGAAGATGTCATTGACTCTACAGCTGAAGAGGTTGAGGCTGAATAATTATATTCTGGTAAACAGGGAGCTAAGTGTATAAAGCATTTAGCTTCCTCTTTTGTTTTCGCAAGTTCTAAAAGAACTTAAGGCATCGTCGCAGATGCGAGTGTTTTGAAAGGAGAATTATATTTATGTTTTTAAGATATGTTGGTTTAAGTATTATGAGTATCGGGGTAAGTTTTGTTGGTGTAAATATTTTAGCAACAGCGATGGTTGATCTTCCTGAGGCAATTAAGGAGGATAAGGCTTCTACAGAGAAGGTGCCGATACACAAATCTATTATTAAGGCGGCAAAGAGACGAGTTGAAAAGATCAAGAAAAATCCTAAGGAAATGTTCTTTGGGCCTCTTAAGCAGGCTGTATTAATGATTACTGGTTTCTGTGTTGGTCATAGTGCTGGTATTGATCAGGGTATACGATATGCAGTTAGAGCTACGTTGAACAAATTTGATACGGCTATCGTAGACCATGTCCCAGAGCAATATAGAGCTGTTGTAAAAGCCATGCTTGATAAGGGAATCAAGAGAACAAACATCTATCATGAAGTAAAGCACGGTATGTTCAAGGATAAAACCTACGATATCGACTACAACTGGGAGAAAGCATACACCGATTTCTACGGAACCCAGGAAGATAAAGAATTGGAGGTGAGTTGTATATGATAACAAGATATATATCTGCAAAGTTTATTGCTAAGGCTGGTGTTGTATTAGGCACCAGTCTTTTTAATTCAAAAATATTTTCTGCAGTAAGCAGAAAGCCGATTGAAAAGGTAGTTATGGGCTATGCCGGTGGTATTATCGGTGCTTATATCGGTGTAAGAGTTGTAAATAACATGGATAAGATGTTGACAAAGGCGTTTGAAGTAATTGATGAGGAAGAGAAGGATGATGAGGTAAAAGTTAATGGCTAATGTAAGGATGAATTTTACAGGAAATTCTCATAAACAGCGTGAGAAGCGTGTAAAAGAACCCGTAGTCAGAGGTAAAGTATCTACAGACAAGCCTAAGAGGGGGTTCTGGGAAACTTTCTTGGAAGACGACATTGATGATATTTGGGAATATGTTAAGGAAGATGTCTTGAAACCTGCATTTAAGAATCTTATATTTGATACTTTTGCAGGTTCATTGGAACGTGCTTTGTTCGGTAGTTCAAGCCGAAGTAGAAGAGGAGGTCGAAATGAAATTACTAATTACTCTGGCCGTTATAAATACGGCAATAACAGCAGCCGCAGAGATGATGATTCTCGCAGCGATTCTAGCGGTGATTATAAAGATATTGTCTATGAGGAAAGAGGCGACGCCGAAGAAGTCCTCAAAATCCTTAGGCAGCAGATTGAAGACTATGGGAAGGCGTCTATTGGGGACCTTTATGACGCTTCTGGCATAACTCCTCCGGATAACTATTCAAAGATGGAGAGATATGGTTGGGATGATTTGTCAAGAGCTTCTGTAAGATTGGCTCATGGTCATCACGGTGGATATTATCTTGATCTGCCTAGAGAAAAATGTATAACAGATATTTGACGGAGGGTAAAATGAGACTGTTTTTTGATGATGGAATTGATTTTAACAAAGATCTTGATGATGTTGTAAAGCGTCTTGGTAGATGGGAGAAGCCTATTGTGGTTGTTCCTACAGAAAAAGACGCTCAGAAGGCTACTGAATTATATTCTGATGGTGAATTTGCAAAAGTGAGGTTCATCTCTTATGATTATTGGCTTTCTAAGAAGTGGATTGCTGATGAAGATTACGATCACATTGACTTCTTCAGAGTTGATCAGTTCCTGATGAGCAGAAGTTATGGAGTTAAGGCAGGTTGTGCAACAGTGAGACGCACAGTAGCAAAGAAAGAGGAGGAGTAATAAAAATGTTCGGAAAGATTATAGCAAATGCAATGTTGTCATCAAACGCGGTAGTGAATACTGTTGGTAGTACTTTATATAAGAATGCAGATAAGATTCTTCTTGGGTTCGGTATCGGAAGTGTATGTGCCGGTACAGTATCTGCTATCATGACAACAACAAAAATTAAGGACGTAATAGAGGATCACGAGAGATGTATGGCACAGGCTCTTGAGGGTCCTGAGGAAGGCAGAGGTAAGAGAAAGTTTGAAGTCTATAAGGACACAGCTATTGATCTTATTAAGGCTTATGGTCCCTGTGTTCTTCTTACAAGTATTGGTATTGCATCTATTATGGGATCACATTATATTCTCAGCAGTAGATATGCTACTTTGAGCGTTGCTTATGCCGCAATGGATCAGTCCTTTAAGGAGTATAGAAATCGTGTAAAGGATGTTGTAGGTGCTGAGAAAGAGTATGATATCTACAATAATGCTTATGAAGTAGAGGAATGGGATTCTGAGAAGGATGGCGTTGATAAGAAGGGTAATCCTATAACCAGGAAAGAAAAGTATTATAACGGATCAAAGAGTCCGTACAGTTTCTTGTTCTGTGAGCAGGGTCTTGGAAATTATGCTAATCCGAATTTCCAAAAAGACGATCCTCAGGCAAACATCATGTTCCTTGAACAGAGACAGGAATGGCTGAATCGCAAACTCGATCATAAAAAGATAGTAACTCTTGCTGAGGTTCTTTATGATTTAGGTTTTGTTGAAGACGGTGATGATATTCCTACATATGCATTCCAGATGGTTTGGGATAAGAATAACCCGAATGGTGATCAGTATATTGATCTTGGTCATAGGTATTGTATGCCGTTTATGGCTGGAAACCAGGATGAAGTTTGGTTGAACTTCAACTGTGATGGTCTTTTAAGTAAGATCCGTAAGGAAAAGGATCCCATTCTTAAAACTGAAAAGGGTAGTGTTAATAAAACAGCATAAATTCTTAAGACTCTCCTAGATTATATTCTGGGAGGGTCTTTTTGTTTGGTCTTAAAGGAGGGGTCTCATGTACTCAAGTAAAAGGAACTTTGTTACAGGAATGGTCGTATTATATTTGCTATTAGCTCTTTATGAGTTTTGGTGTATAGATGACCTTAACAAGCAACTTAATGATGTGAAACAACAAATGGCAGATGTTGAATCGGAAATAAATAATCTGGCGGAAGAAATAAATGATTTGGAGGAGGAAGTGGATGCGCTTAATAATCGTTGCGATAATCTCGATAATTATATTTCTTCTCTTGATCAAAGAATTTCTGCTTTAGAAGCAACAACTGTAACGGAAGATTCAGAAGAACAGATACAAGACGAAATTAAGGAAGGAGAAATTGAAGCTCTCGCACAACTAATAGAGGCAGAAGCGGCTGATCAAGATTTTATTGGTAAGTGCTTGGTTGCTGATGTAGTTCTTAATAGGCGCGATAGCATTATATTTCCTAATACTGTTGAAGAAGTTATTATGGAAAAGCATTATCGCAAATGTGATGGTGTTTGGTGCTATCAGTTCTCTACAGTCAAATATGGTTCTTATGAAAAAGCCGGGTGGAATATTTCAGCAGAGAGTTTTGCTGCTGCGAGACAAGAATACGAGAGTGAGAGACTAGATGATCGCATATTATATTTTACGGCTGGTTCATATAATGATTATTGCATACCTGCGTATGTGTGGGGTGATCATTATTTTGGGTATTAAAGCAAAATTATATTTTACAGAACGAATTCAAAAACATGAGAGAAAGAGAGTAGTTGGAAATGATAAGCGCAATAATGTGGGCATACATTCATGAACATTATGGTAATGAGGAGGATAAAGACGAATGAAAAACTTTATATTTGGCCTTTTAGTTGGTGCAATAGCTGGTGGTGCTGGTGTTTATATCTTCGATAAGCGAAAGTATACAAGAGAATTTAATGAAAAGTTAGAGGAAGCTGTAAATGAAGAGGTCGCACGTGTTGTTGATTATTATCAGGACAAAGAAGAAGAGCTCATGGCAGCAGAAATCAATCACACCAAGACAAAGATTAAGGATAAGCCTACTGTAAAAGAGGTTGAAGAAGCTAAAGCTAATGAAATTCTTAAGGATTATCGTACAGCTGATGATGGGGATCGTATCTCTCCTGCTGATGCTGTCGGTGTTGATGAAGAGGAACTTGAGGCTCTTATACAGGATACTGAGATCAAGGAAAAGATTCAGGCAGAGCTTGAGAAAAGGCATCCTAAGACAAAGATTATTAAGCAGGAACATTTCGGTGAGATAGCTGATTATGAGTGCGAGACCTTGAGATTCTATATCCAGGATAAGATGCTTGTACATGAAAATGATGAACTTGTTGAGGATCCTGAATTCTTGTTGGATGATGCTCTTGATCGTTATGGATGGGCTGATGACGACAAGGATGAGAGCTCTTTGTATGTCAGAAACTACAAACTTCAGCGCGATTATGAGGTTGTTAAGATGTACGATGAGTGGCATGGAGCTGAGTGACATGGTGTTGAGCGTAGCGAATAATTTACACGTCTTGTAATAGAAGGTATGAATAAGGATAGAGGATGTGCTATTATGGCATGTCCTCTTGTTCTTTCTTATGATTCCAGAATAGCCTGAAATCGCAATATTTGGCGATTCTAGGGCCTTTATTATATTTAGGTAAGAATATACGTTAGATATAGTAAAAGGGCCTAAAACGGGCAAATATGGCCATTTGAGGGCATTCTGAGGGCGTTGAACCTCGTAAAACCGCTAATTTAGGCTATTCTGAGGCTTATTAGGGGGTAAATCCTAAGGAAAGGAGGTGCTAATTGATGGCAAAATTGGATTTTGACTTGAAAACTGAATATTTTAGGTATCTTGTAGATGCTGTTATGGATAATCATCATGCTAGGGTTGATTATATTCCTTTGTTGGAGCTTTTGCATGGTATTCCTTTTGAAGTAGTTATTGATATGGACCAAGGAAGGGTTGAAGATGGTGCATATCTTAGGGAAAAATGGCTTGATTCTGAAGGAATTTATGATTATTTATATGAATTTGACGGTGATTTTGTGTCTGTTTTGGAGGTTTTGGAGGCTCTTGCGGACAGATTATCGTTCCAAATTGGCAATAATGTGACCGGAGATCATGAATTTCAGGAGTGTTTTTGGGAGATTTTAAGGAATTTGGACCTCGAAAAGTACTCTGCAGACAACTTCAAACCGCTAAATGTTAAGGAAAAAGTGCGAATTTGGATGGCTAGAAAGTTTAGAAAAGACGGTTTTGGGAGCCCTTTTCCTGTGAAAAACTCACGTTTTGATCAACGAAAACAGCAAATTTGGGAGCAATTACAGGACTATGCGATGGAAAATTATGGGTGAAAAGAGAGGAGAAAACTATGCAATTTGAGGTAACTTGTAAAGATGGAACTTACAAATCTTGGAGGGATTTGCAGAAATTTACTAAGGAATTTGGAGCTTATTTAAAGTTCAAAGGGGTTAGTGGTATGTGGGAATATGAATATAGCGACGTCGATCAGTCACTTATGGTGGCGTTAAATACTAGTAAAGGGACTTATAAACACTGTTCAGACCTAACAAAAGATCTAGAAAAGTCATTTCCTAAGTATAATTTTGAACCAGTTTTGGACTAAAAAATGCCCAAAAATGGGTAAAAAATGTAAAAAATGTAAAAAAATGTAAGTTTTTAAAATTTTTTTACATGCCTCAAACCCAGTATTCATGCGGGTTTCCGGGTTTTTATGTAAAAATGTAAGTTTTTTTCTTACTTTCCTACGAAAAAAAAATAATTTTTATTTTAAAAAGAATCCGGCAAAAACTTACATTTTTACATTTTTTGCAGAAAGGAGTGAAAAATGGATGTTTGATTTCGTAAAAATCGAGGTAAAAGAGTGTGGTGTAAAGCATGAAAAGTACGAAGTCTATCCCGAATTCCTTGTAAAAAAGTCAAAAGATCTGATGATCCGTGGTAAAGCGTTCTATGCAATATGGAATGATGAAGATCAAATATGGTCTACAGATGAGGGGTATGTGCAATCTGTGGTTGACGAAGCAATCAGACAGAAGGTTGAAGAACTAAAGAACAGCGAGTCGTCTTATAAACTATCAGTTAAAGGATTGTACATGGGAAAGTTCTCAAGTAACAAATGGTGTGAATGGCAAAAGTACGTCAAATCTCTGCCTGATAATTATCATGAGCTTGATACAAATATTATATTTGCTAATAGTAATCCAAAGAAAACGGATTATGCGAGCAAAAGGTTGAGCTATGAGATGTGTCCAGGATCGATAGATGCTTATGATGAAATCATGAGTACGTTATATCGAGACGATGAAAGACAGAAATTAGAATGGGCCATAGGCGCTATTATATCTGGTGACAGTAAGCGGATACAGAAGTTTATTGTTCTTAAGGGTGCTCCAGGTACAGGTAAGTCGACATTTCTAAATATTGTTCAAAAGTTATTTGATGGATATTATGCTTTCTTTGATGCAAAAGCTGTAGGTTCAAGTAATGAATCATTTGCTCTTGAAGCATTTAAGACAAATCCTTTGATTGCTATTCAGCATGACGGTGATCTTAGTCGTATTGAAGATAACACCAAACTCAATCAAATTATATCCCACGAGTCATTAATAGTTAACGAGAAGTTTAAGTCCACTTATTCGTCATCGTTTAATAGTTTCTTGTTTATGGGTACGAACACCAATGTACGAATATCCGATGCAAAGTCTGGTATTATACGTCGTTTGATTTCTGTTGAACCATCTGGCAGGATAATCCCGTTTAGAAGATATCAGTCATTAATGAGTCAAATAGAATTTGAATTAGGAGCAATAGCTCAACATTGTTATGATGTGTATTGTGATCTTGGTGAAAATTATTATGACAAGTATATTGCCTATGATATGATCGGTGCAACGAATGACTTCTTTAACTTTGTTGAAGAAGAATCCTATCAGTTCGTTGATAAAAATGGTAATACCACACTTAAGGTGGCTTGGGCGTTTTATAGACAATATGCAAAAGATGCGAACTTCAAGTATGAATGCACAAAGAGACAGTTTAAGAATGAACTGAAGAATTACTTTGAACGTTATACAGAAAAGCGAGGAAACAAGAGCGGAATATATGAAGGATTCATCAAAGAGAAGTTTATAGGTCATACAGGAGATGATCCTGATCCTATTCCTTATCGTCTAAGCTTTAGCAATCAGATGTCAATATTTGATGATTGGGCTAAAGATATGCAGTTACCTGCTCAATATGCAAAAGAGGATGAGACACCAGAAAAGCGATGGGATGATGTTAAGACAACGATGGAAGATATAGACACACATAAACTTCATTATGTTCGAGTTCCTAAGGATCATATTGTGATTGATTTCGATCTCAAAGATGAGAATGGTAATAAATCATTCGAAAAGAATTTAGAGGCAGCAGATAAGTGGCCAGCAACATATGCTGAGTTGAGTAAATCTGGTGCGGGTATTCATCTGCATTATATTTATGACGGCGACGTTAAACAACTTGCTGATCATTATGCTGATGATATTGAGATTAAAGTGTTTACAGGAAAGTCAGCATTAAGAAGAAAATTAACAAAGTGTAATAAAGTCCCTATAGCAACAATTAATAGCGGTTTACCGCTAAAAGAAAGGAAAAAGATGGTACCAACTAAACAAATTGAGAATGAACAACATCTCAAGAATAGAATAGCTCAGTGCCTAAGGAAAGAACCATTCAAACATACAGCACCATGTGTAAGTCTGATAAAAAAGAATTTGGATGAAGCGTATGAATCTGGCATGACTTATGATCTTGGTGAGATGGAAAACGCTGTGTTTGAATTTGCAATGCACTCAACGCATCAGGCAGATAAATGCATGGACATGGTTGATCAAATGCACTTTAGATCAAAAGATATAGAAGAAAGAATAGAGAATGATGGTACACCAGCAGGCGGTGAAGTTTCTAAAGAGAAACCCATCGCCTTTTTTGATGTTGAAGTATTTCCTAATGTCTTTATTCTGTGTTGGAAATATCAGGGTGAGAAGGCAAATGTCACAAAGATGATCAATCCTGATAAAAAACAGGTTGCTGATTTATTTAAGAATCTTAGATTAATAGGATTTAACAACCGAGATTATGATAATCATATTTGTTGGTACTATATGGAATCTGGTATACCAGAGTTATGTTATAAAGTGTCACATGATATGATCGCTGAGAAAAACAAAGATGTAAAAAAATGGAATGCGTATGGTATGTCGTACACAGATGTTTATGATTTTGCATCTAATCCCAACAAAATGAAGCTGAAGAAATGGGAAATTAAACTTGGTATTCATCATTTGGAGAATGAACATCCGTGGGATGAACCTCTTGATGAGAAGTATTGGGATGAGGTTGCTGAATATTGTGCAAATGATGTCATAGCAACGGAAGCAGTGTTCAATCATATTCAGGGTGATTATATGGCTAGATTGATTCTGGCAAAGTTGAGCGGCTTCACACCAAATGATAAGACCAATAAACATTCTCAACAAATTATATTCGGTGATGATCCTAATCCTCAGGCTGAGTTTGTATACACAGATCTTAGAGAGTTGTTTCCGGGTTATGTATTTGATCAGATGGCAACAAAGAAGAAAGCCAAATCAACTTACAAAGGTTATGAAGTTGGTGAAGGTGGATTTGTTTGGTCTAAACCGGGTATGTATCGCCATGTTGTAACATTCGATGTTGCAAGTATGCATCCGTCATCATTGATAGCCATGAATATGTTTGGAAATAAGTACACCAAACGATTTAAAGAGCTTAAGGATGCTCGTCTTGCAATAAAGCATGAAGATAGAGATGCATTGAAGAAATTACTGGATGGCCAGCTTATAGAATTCTATGATGAAGCAGTAAGTGGAACAGCGGGATATACGTTAAAAGATCTTTCAAATGCACTGAAGACAGTTATCAATTCTGTCTATGGATTAACGGCAGCATCATTCCCGAACAGATGTAAAGATGATCGTAATGTTGACAACATTGTTGCCAAACGTGGAGCACTCTTCATGGTTGATCTTCTTGAGAAGGTTACAAAGGAATGGGGAGGCGAAGTCATTCATATTAAGACAGATAGTATCAAGGTTGTAAATCCTAGTCCTGAGTTATCAGAGAAAATTATATCCTATGGTAAAGAATGGGGTTATGATTTTGAGGTCGAGTCTAAGTATGACAGAATCTGTCTTATCGATAAGGCACAGTATATTGCAAAGACGGAAGAAGGAGAATGGGAACCTAAGGGTGATGCATTCCTGAATCCTTATATTTTCAAGACAATGTTCAGTGGTGAAGATGTAACTATAGATGATATGGCTCAGATAATCAATGCAGAAAAGGGATCATTATATTTAGATTTCAACGAAGATCTTCCTGAAGGTGAGCATAGATATCGTTTTGTAGGTGCTATTTCATCATTTATTCCAATTAAGCCAGGATGTGGTGGTGGAGAGCTACAAGTCTTGAGAGATGATAAGTATTCATATCCGGCAGGATGTACTGGATGGCGATGGTTTGAAACAGAGTACTTCAAGATAGCTTATACAGATGCAGTAGTTGATACGCGTTATTATGAAAAACTCATAGAAGACACAAGAGAAGCAATGAGCGAGTTTGGAGATGTCGATAGATTTATCAACGATCCAGATTATGACCCAACACTTGAAAAGTTAATAAATGTTCCTGACGGAGTAGATGAAGAACTACCGTTTGAAGAAGGATCGTTTATGAATAAACCTGTAGCATGAAAGGAGAATGAAAGATGGCAGGAAAGAGAACAATTATTAATGGAGTACCCGTAAAGTATCACAATTTTGCAGGAGTAAAGACAGATTACAACAGAGAAGGTGATGTCAACTTCGAAATCATTATTGACGAAGAGACAGCGCTGAACATGATGGAAGATGGCTGGTACATCAAGATAAACGAGGATGATTTAGGTCGTAAGGAGTATCGTATAAAGATTCGTCTTGGTGAATTTGGAGATCCTCAGGTGTTTATCATTGGTGATGACGGTAAGGCCATACCGTTCAATAGAGGTCAGTGGAAGAGAATAGATAGAATGACTATCTCTTATGTTGATGTTGAGTTCCACCAGTCAAGAAAGACCTTTATGCACGATGGACATGAATATTATTCAGCTTATGCTGATAATCTGTTCGTTAATATTGTTGAGAACAGTTTGTATAAAAAGTATGGTATTGCTCCGGACTATGCTGATGATGAAATGGGATTAGATGATTGAACTATACGATCATCAAAAAGAAGCAGTTGCAAAGTTAAAGAACGGTAACATTCTTGTAGGCGATGTTGGTAGTGGAAAATCTGCTACTAGCATCGCTTATTATATTCAACATGAGTCAATGAGGGATCTGTATATTATCACTACTGCTAAGAAACGAGATTCAATGGATTGGGAAGATGAGCTTATTGAATTTAGACTTGGTTTAAATCCTGAGTATAATCAGAACCATGTGAAAATTACAATTGATTCATGGAACAATATATCTAAGTATCAGCGTGTTATCGGAGCATTCTTTATTTTTGATGAACAGAGAGTTATTGGTAAAGGAGCATGGGTTAAATCATTCTTAAAAATAGCAAGAGCTAACCATTGGATATTATTGTCTGCTACGCCTGGCGATACGTATGAAGATTATATTCCTGTATTTGTTGCTAATGGATTTTATAGGAATCGCACAGAGTTCCTACAGCAACATGCTGTATACAATCCATATACACCATACAGAAAGATAGAAGACTTCGTTGATAAGAGACGATTGAATTTCTATAGACATCAAATCGTTGTGCGTATGAAAGATACAAGAAAGACAAAACGTATACCAGTGAAAGTAATAACCGACTATGACAAAACACTCTACAAAACTATCTGGAAAGATAGATGGAATCCATATGACAACGAGCCAATAACTACAGCAGCTAATGTGTGCTATCTATTGCGTAGAGTTGTGAACTCTGATCAGTCACGTATAAACAAACTCCATGAACTATTAGAGCGACACCCAAAAGTCATTATATTCTACAACTATGATTATGAGTTAGAGATCTTACATAACAATCTTACACTCTGGGATATTCCATACAGCGAATGGAATGGTCATAGGCATGAGGAAATTATCACAGGTGATTGTTGGGCTTATCTCGTACAATACTCGGCTGGAGCTGAAGCATGGAACTGTATAGAGACTAATGTAATTATATTCTACAGTCAGACATACTCATACAAGACTAAAGAGCAAGCATCAGGAAGGATAGACAGAATGAATACACCTTATCATGAATTGTATTATTACAACATGGTATCATTCGCACCTATTGATGTTGCTATCTCGCGTTCGTTGCAAATGAAGAAGAACTTTAATGTGCGACTATTTGTTGGCGAAAGATAGGGGGTGCAAAAAAAACACGTCCTATAATAGAAGGAGAGAGGAAAATGAGAGCACACACTGCTTTCAGCACCTCTCCTTTTCTTTTTTTCTGGAGGTTATATGAAAGAATCAAAGTTTCAACATGATCTTATCAAGAAGATCAAAGATAGATTTCCAGGAAGCATAGTTCTAAAGAATGATGCCAACTATATTCAGGGTATTCCAGATCTCACGGTCTTGTATAAAGATAACTGGGCCACCCTTGAATGCAAAAATAGTAGCAAGGCCAGTCACCGGCCAAATCAGGACTATTATGTGGAGAAGATGAATGAGATGTCTTTCTCTGCATTTATAGATCCATCTTGCGAGGAGGAAGTTCTAAATGGAATGGCACAATCATTCGAAAGACATGACACCAGGAGTTCATGCAGTACTGAGTCCCAGTGATTATCATTGGATTAATTACGACGATGAGAAATTAATCGAGCGTAAGAAGACAAAGGAAGCAGCAACACTTGGTACAAAGTTACATGAGTATGCCGCCTCTGCCATAGAGTTAGGCAGAAAACAGCCGAGAACTCATGAAACGGTAAACATGTACATCAATGATGCCTTAGGGTTTAAGCTAAGACCCGAGCAGCCAGTTAAAGCTAATGAATATTGCTTTGGTTGGTCAGATGCAATGGATTTTAAAGAAGGTAAAGGGCTTCTTAGAATACATGATCTGAAGACAGGCATCAAAGTACCTGCAAAGTTAACGCAATTAGAAATCTATGCAGCTATATGGTGTTTGGAATATGACATACGACCTAAAGATATAGAGATGGAACTTAGGATTTATCAGTTCGATGATATTCTCATTGGACATCCTGATCCATCTCTTATTGTTTCTCATATGGAACAGATATTACATGCAGCAGATCTGTATAGAGATTTAGATTCAAGAGGGGAATAATCCATGCGTAACGACGAATTAATGCACTATGGTACTAAACGTCACTCTGGAAGATACCCTTGGGGATCTGGAGAGAATCCATACCAGAGAGACAATAAAAACTTCTTACGAAGATGGCATGAATTAAAATCAGAGATTGGTGAAGTTGAAGCTGCCAAGGCTCTGGGCATGACCATGAGAGAAGCTAGAGCAGCGGCATCTACTGCTAAGAAAGAAAAAATTAAAGAGGATATGCAGGCAGTGTATGATAGAAGATACAAAGCCAAGATGTCCCCTAAAGCTATAGCAGAAGAGTTAGGACTTTCTGAAACAACAGTAAGAAACTATCTTAAGCCGTCAGCTGCTGAAAAATTAATAGCAAAAAATGCTGTTAAGGACATGATTAAGAAAGAGGTTGACGAGAAAGGATACGTTGATGTATCTAAAGGCGCAAACTATAATATCGGCATCACTCAGGATAAACTTGAGAAAACATGTAAGTCATTGCGTGATGACAATGGATATGCATTACGAAAGTTAAAAATTAAACAGTTAGCAACTGGTCAGTTCACTACAATGATGGTTCTGTGTAAACCAGGAACAACTGTGAAAGATGCATATGAGCATGTAACTGATATAAAACCTCTTGGCCAGTATACGATTCACGATACTGATGGTACTACAAAGTTAGGAATGTTACCACCAAAGAATATCAGCATGAATCGAGTAAAGATAAATTATGCTGATACAAGTGATGGTGGGCAGAAAGATGGATTAATAGAACTTCGCAGAGGTGTTCCCGATCTTAATTTGGGTAATGCTACATATGCGCAAGTTAGAATAGCTGTTGACGATAAGTATTATCTTAAAGGCGTCGCGGCATATGGTGATCCGAAGGACTTTCCTAAGGGTGTTGACATAATATTCAACACAAGTAAGACATCAGATAAACCGATTGATAAAGTATTGAAGGAACTTAAAACGGATACCGATAATGTGTTCGGTGCCACGATCCTTCAGGATAAAGATCTTAAGAATGTAAAGCAGTTTTATTACGACAAGAATGGAGAGAAGTTACAATCAGCATTAAATGTCGTTAACGAGGAAGGTAAATGGGATGATTGGTCTAAAAACTTAGCATCCCAAATGTTATCAAAACAATCTCCGGAATTAGCAAAGAAACAGTTAAACTTAGCTGTTGCTAAATCCAGATCAGACTTAGATGATATCATGCATCTAACAAATCCCACGTTACAGAAAAAGTTATTGGAAGAATATGCAAATGGTGCAGATGCAGATGCTGCTCATCTTAAAGCAGCCGCTCTTCCTAGGCAATCAACAAAGTTAATCTTGCCTATTACATCCTTGAAAGATAACGAAGTATATGCTCCATCTTATAGAAATGGTGAGAGTGTTGTACTTATACGTTATCCTCATCAAGGAATCTTTGAGATACCAGAGCTTAAGGTTAATAACCATAACACTGAAGGTCGTAGAGTTATGGGTACAACACCTACTGATGCCATTGGTATTAATGCAAATGTAGCAGCAAGGTTATCTGGTGCAGACTTTGATGGTGATACTGTTTTAGTTATCCCTGTTAAGACAGCAGCAGGAGTTAGAACAGTACCAATTAAGACTGCAGAACCACTAGCAGGATTAAAGAACTGGGATGAAACATACAAAAAGATTTACAAGTTACCAGACGATGCACCCGAGATAGATACCGCTACAAAGAATCAACAGATGGGTATCGTAACTAACTTAATAACTGATATGTCATTGAAAGGAGCATCCCTTTCTGAGATAGAGCGAGCAACAAAGCACGCCCAGGTTATTATAGATAGTCAGAAGCATCACCTGGACTACAAGAAATCAGCACAAGACCAGAGGTTATCAGAGCTACATGAGAAGTGGCAAGGTAAGAAGACTGGTGGTGCATCTACTATAGTATCTAGAGCAGAGGGTGAGTACCATGCCGAAACTGTTAAGGGATACTATAAGATAGATAAGAAGACAGGAGAGAAGATAGAAGTACCTACAGGTGATATGCACCTGAAGATAGTATCTCCTGCAAAGAAGAAGGACATAACGGAAGAGCAATGGAAGACATTCAATAAGATAGACAAAGAGTATAGGAAAGCTAAAGCAGAGGAGGCGGCCTATATCCGGACCCTTACCCCCGAGGAGAGGGAGAAGTATGTGCCAAAGGTTAAGTACCCCACATCTAAGGTTAACGGTATAAAAGTTAAAGAGGTACCCACAACTTACAAGACCACAAAGATGGCCTCAGTTAAAGATGCATATGAGTTAACTTCAAATCCTAAGAAACCTAACCAAATGGAAGCAATTTATGCAGATTATGCTAACTCTATGAAATCACTTGCTAATGAGGCTAGAAAAAAGATGGCTAATACAGAAGGTGGTAAAAGGAACCCTGCTGCAGCTAAGACCTATGCTAAGGAAGTTGAATCATTGGATGCTAAGTTAGTGAATGCCTTAAAGAATGCACCTAAAGAAAGGCAAGCACAAATCCATGCTAATTCTGTAGTATCTGCAGAACTAAATAGTCATCCTGAAATCAAACAAGATAGTGACAAACTAAAACGTTTGCGTATGCAAGCGCTTAATAGTTCTCGCGCTTTGTTTGGTGCTGATAAGAAAGCTGTTCAAATCACAATCACAGAAAATGAATGGAAAGCAATTCAAGCAAATGCTATTTCAGCAACAAAACAAAGAGAAATCTTTGACAATTGTGATTCTGATTATTTGAAAAAGCTTGCGACACCAAAGATTAATGGTAAGCAATTAACAACAGCAAAAGTAGCAAGAATTAAGAGTATGAAGAACTCAGGTTATACTATGCAAGAGATAGCCGATGACCTTGGAGTATCAACTAGTACAGTATCAAGAGCACTTAAGGGTGAACTGTAAAGGAGTTGAAAGTTAGAATTATGAAAGTTAAAGACAGAAAGTTAGAAGATTACGGAAAACCTTGCATACTTTCGACAAAAGATAATCCTTTTAATCCCTTTACCGATTACGATGATTGGCGAAATTATGACGTTTCACCACGTTGGATTCCGGAAGTTGGAATGAAAGTTGCAACATATTGTCGAGAATATCAAGCGCGTGAAGCGATCACGTCGGATGATTTATCAGATGAGGAAAATAACCGAATAATTAGCGATGCTATCGACGATATTATAAGGTTAGATCCTTTTCATATCTACATTAAAGTTATCGAACCAAGTAAAGTTAACTATAGAAATGGTTATTAATAAGATAGCTTTATGTAAAGTTAATATTTAATGGTACCCCTCACTATGAAAGTTAGAGTGGATGCCATTTAATTGCTGCGATCTATGAAAGTTAGAATATTATTGCTTTCGTATTTAAACTTAATCTATTTATGCGTGCATTTATCACAAATAGCTATGAATCTATGAAAGTTAGACCTACCTAAGCTATGAAAGTTAGATGCACGCATCATGTGGGACACGTCCTGTTAAGCTTTACCTGGGGGGAGGGGGTATCAAAAAACACCCCCCACCCCAAATCGCGCCGGTCTTTGGTTTTTCCCCAGAGGAAATATTTAGATATGAATTACAAAACTCCAGGGATTTTTTATGGAGGTATAAGTAGAATTGCGTAGTGGGCTTACGGTGACGGCCTTCTATTCCTTTCACTCGTTTTACATCACTTCCTCAGTGTAAAAACGAGCTTAGCAAAACTTCTTATATCTCTATAAAAAGTCCTTGGATGTTTAGTGAAAGGAGAACTATCATGGGAAGACCTCGTAAAAACTCATCAGAAACGGGTCTAAACTGCGGACCATTAAAACCAGCCTCTACACCAGAGGGAAGAGAGAATCAGTTAATAGCGTTAGCTACTGATTTAGCCGAAAAACGTTTGAGAGAGGGTACTGCTTCTTCTGCCGAAGTAGTTCACTACCTTAAACTAGGGTCATCAGAGAATAGGCTCAAGAGAGATATTCTTAGAGAAGAACGAAAATTGATGATTGCAAAAACGGAAGCATTAGAATCAGCTAAGAAGTCAGAAGAATTATTTGAGAAAGCTCTCAATGCCTTCAAGGAATATTCTGGTGATGTTAGTTTTGAAGAGGAGGAATAATGCAACACAAACTCACTTATACCGAACTCTCGAAGCTAATAACTTACGAAGAGCGGTTCAAGTATCTCATGCTTAAAGGCAATGTTGGGATAGAAACATTCGGCTATGACAGATATTTGAATCAGATGTTATATACATCTCAAAAGTGGAAATCACTCAGAGACAGAATACTCATAAGAGATAATGGTATGGATATGGGATTGGAAGGATATCCGATTTACGGTAGAGCCATCATTCATCATATCAATCCATTAACTGTCGATGATGTAATCAATTATTCACCAGATGTATTTAATCCTGAATATTTAGTCTGTGTTTCTCACAGGACACACAATGCCATCCACTATAGCGAAGAGAACTATACCAGAGACATGGTATTAGTTGAAAGAAAACCAAATGATACTATACCGTGGAGATAATTATTAAAAGGAGAAACGAATGAGTCACAACAAAAATTATGGATCGTACTATAAAAAAGAAGAGCCTATTGCGCAAAGAAAAGAAGCTCCTACCATTGAAGAAACAGTTGAAGAAGTTCAGAAAGAAGAACCGAAAGTGGAAGAGATTAAACCTGAGCCTGAAAAGAAGGTAAAGGTATACGCCTCCGTCATTGGCGGCAAGCCTTGTAAGATGCGTTTTAAGCCCGACCAGAGAAAAGGTCAGGTTATTAATATTATTCCGCATAAAGCCAAAGTGACAGTTCTTGAAGAGAACGGGACTTGGTGGAAGGTTTCTTATAAGGGTATAACTGGTTACATGATGTCACAGTTCCTTAAGAAGGAGTAAACCATGTCAGAAATAGAAATCACAGAAAGCATTCTTTATTCAGTCAAGAAACAACTTGGCGGGCTTGACCCAACAGAAGAATCTCCATTTGATGCAGATATTATCATGCAGATTAACGGTGTATTCGGAATCTTGCAGCAGTTAGGAGTAGGCCCTAAGGAAGGCTTCTCTATTTCTGACGAGACTGCAACATGGACTGACTTCGTTGGTGACGATAAAGTCCTTAATATGATCAAACCATACATGTATGCAAAAGTAAAGCTAGGATTCGATATAGCATCCACTCCGTCTTCAGTTATCACAGCACTTGAGAACATCGTACATGAATACGAATTTAGGATGAATGTTCGTGTGGATCCTGGAGATAAGGAGAGCCTATGATTGCAAACGTATCACCGTATCTCGATCTCTTACTCAAAATAATAAATATTATTGTCTTGTTCTATGCTTTTTACAAGTTCACTAAAAGACCTGGCGAAGACATGGCAGCAAGATTCGGCAAAATAGAAGCAAGATTGGATGATCTAGAGAGATCACTCAATACTAACTGGGAACAGACAAGAAAACAGCAGTCTGTAATGGATGATATACAGTTGTGTCTTCTGTATCTCTTAGATTTTGAGGCGGCATATTGCAGTTCACACTCTAAGGATGATGGCACAAAAATCGATACTACAAACCTTGATAAAGCAAGAGACACAATAAGACAAAGGCTTAAACAATGAGCTTTATAGAGTTTAACCCAAATCCAAAGGGTAAGGTTTCTGAGGATTGCACAGTAAGAGCTATTGCCTGTCTTACTAATTCAACTTGGGATGATGCCTACATCCTAGTTTGTTGTGGCGGTCTGATCGAAAAGACTATGCCTGATCAAAAGGCCGCTATAACATCGCTTATGCATATGCTCGGATTTGAGAAGCATGAGCTCCCCAATACTTGCCCAAAATGTTATACAATTAGGCAATTTACAAGAGACTATCCGATTGGACGCTATATGGTGGCAACTGGTAGTCATGTCGTAGCAGTAATTGATGGAAACTACTACGATGCATTTGATTCAGGGAATGAAGTACCTCTGAATTATTGGAAGGAGAATTACTAGAAATGATGCAACATCAACAGATGGCTCCAGCTCAGCCGCAGTACATGTTCGATTTCGTACAATCTGAGATGCAAGCCATAAACTATTTGGTATCACCTGGCTATACGGTATACCTCTTGGATAACGCAAATAAAGTTCTTTACGAGAAGACCTATAACAGTATGATGGTTTATGATCTTACGCAAAGACAAATTCAAAATGATTCTGCAAATACAAATCTCACAAGAGACGAAGTAGCACAGATGATATCAGACGCTCTACGACAGTATAATCCTCACATTCCAAAGAAGGAGCGAAATAATGGTCAACCAGGATAATTTCATTAATGAACTTAATAAGTTTGCAACTACTGTACAAGGAGATCCGAGGCAGCAGGTGCAGAATCTCTTAAACAGTGGGCAGATGAGCCAGCAGACTTATGCAAAGTATCAGCAGGTAGCTCAGGCATTCCAGAATGGAAATATGCTTGAAGCTATAGCAATGATGTTTAAACATTAAGGAGAAACCACATGGCTACTGAACTTAGAACAAGCGCAGACTTCTATTTTCTGAACCAGAATTTCGAAGCTGTTCATAAACTCACACAGTTCGAGTCGCTTATGTGGGTTGATAAATACGACGAGCCTGGTTCTTTTGAAATCTATGCGCCTCCCCTCCCAGAAATAAAAGAGGCGGCACAGATAAACAATTACTTCACCACTACCAAATCCGACAGGATGATGATTGTGGAGGAACTTGAAACCACAGTCACTCCTGAAGGAGGTAGGAGATTAGTCATAAGGGGAAGATCGCTGGAATCTATTCTTGACAGGCGAGTAATATTCCTTAAATGCTATTTCAGAGATGACATCCCGGATCCTGATCCTGAAGAAGGTCAGTATGGGTCAAATAATCTCGAAGATGCTGTACGACAGATTCTGGATTTTTGTTGTATACATCCCAAAACAAAAGACGATACTACTGGCATAGAATCTCCAGACACGGATAGAGAAATGCCTTTAGTATTTCAGTACTCGGCAGAGTCAGTACCTCTCAGAGATAATAACAGTAGGATAATTGTTGATGAGAATGACGAGATAGTATTAACTGACTCATTAGAATCAGAACCGATTGACGAGATACAGCTTAAAGACTGTGAGTTTGAAAAAGGAACAGATGTCCTTACAATTGTAGAAACAATAGTTAAATCAAGAGGACTCGGATTCAAAATAACTCTTGGTAATAATAACAATTTTGTCTTTAGGCTTATCAAGGGAAAGAAGAGAACATCGGATCAGAGTGAACATCCAATGGTCATATTCTCTCCCAGATTCAATAACATTAAGAACACAAAGTTCACTGAAAGCTATTCTGCCAATTACAAGAATTTTGTTTATACTGAAGGTGAAACATATAAGTCAAAAAAACCCACAATTGTAAAAACTGGCGAAACTACAGGTCTTCTTCGAAGAGAAGTCTATGTTGAATCCGAAGTTACGCACGAAACAGAAGCAGATAATGTAACACAGGAAACAATTGAGAAGGTAAAAAAGACTCTTTCAGAAGACGAATACCAAGAAGTACTTGCAAAAGATGCTGAAAAATATTTCAGAAAGTATCAACCAAAAACTGAGTGTGAATCAGAAGTAGAGCCGAATCTTACATTCCAGTACGGTCGAGATTTCGATATCGGTGACATTCTGGAGGTTCAGGATGGAACTGGTAATAAGGGTAAAGTTCGATGCAAAGAGTTCATCATTTCATTCTCTGATTCTGGTTATGAAGAGTATCCTACGTTTGATAACTACGATGAAGAAGATGATGAACCAGCTCAAGCAACCGCTTCTGGTGGTGAGTTTACTGATGGTAATACTGGCGGCGGTATAAATATTCGAGAGCAATTACTAGAGATGTGTTATCCTGTTGGATGTATATATACGTCAACTCAAAATGTATCTCCGGAATCATTTCTTGGCGGTACATGGATTTCACTTGATGATTATGTATTAAGAGCAGCAGATGGTACAACTAATGTTGTAACACCTAATCAAAATTTAAATGATGGTGGTGCAGATGCTGCTGAAATTACTAGTGTTGCTTCTCATAATCATACTCAGAATTCACATAATCATACTCAAAATGCACATAAACATGGTTTGATGGAACAGTTTGGTGCTCCAGCATCAACTTCTTATCCTTGGAATTCAGGTCCATATCAGCAGTTATCAATGACTTCTGGAACCAATAATAGCGCCTCATGTTATAACACAACTGCAACTAATATTGCGACTACAGCTACCAATATTGCAAATGGTGCTACATTTTCTATAAATACTATACCAAAGTATAAAAATGTGTATATGTGGGAACGTATAGCATAATAAGGAGTTTATATGTATTACATTAAAGAGAATAATACAAAATACATTCTCACTAATAATGGTGTGGATGTGGCTGATGGTAATTGGCTAAAATTAAAAATCTATGCAGAAGGGCATACTTTTGGAGAGGTTCAAAAAGTATTTTCTTCTATTACAGAAGATATAGTCATATACACATGCATAGTTCAGCCAGATGGTAGAGAAACGGATGAAAATATTTCTACTGTTATACCGTCATTTACTGTATTAAAGGAAATAGCATTCGACGCTATAGAAAATGTATATGCTATTAAGTTAATAAGTCCTAATGATACAGATCTCAGATTAATAAAACTTGAAAAGAAAACATCAGAAAAACCAGCTTTAACATCACCTTACACGGATAACAAAGAACCTACTGGTATAGCTTCACGATACTATGAAGTTGGTGAACTTATTGCGATCTATGACGATACTGAGACGCCAATAACTGTAATGGTAGTAATACCTATTAGTTACTGTAACGCTATATCGATAGGCGTTAACGTAAAACAATACTATGGTTTTGTTTAAGGAGAAATCAAAATGAAATATTTGGTCACAGAAATGCAGCATCATAAGACAGGTGCTGTTGTAATAAAAAATACCGAGAAAACAGAGTATAACGGAACTTCGGGTGCTCTTAGACTTTTTTATGATACCTTATCGCTTGCTTCTGTAAGTACATCTCAGATGAAATGCCAGGTTTCTATTACGGATGAGAACATGGTTCGTCTGAAATACGATGAAGTTGTAAATCCTAATGTGGTTCCAGATCCTGATGTGGTTCCAGAAGCACCTGAAGATGAAATAACCGAATAACCCAGTTAAAAGCAAGACATGAAATGTGAATAATCAGTCATCTTGGTCAGACATTAAAGTAACATATTTGTGTCTTGTTTTTATATAGTTAACAGCCTCAGAGAGTCCCCCCACAAAAAAAGGAAGATTCTCGTTTGCCGATCTTTTTCCAATACCAACACTCTCTGGGGTTTGTTATATAAAAATGGAAAGAAGGTGATGAAAAAATGAAAAAGAAGCTATAACATATTTTACAACTGAATATTGTTCATACCTCAAATTACTTAAAAATATTACTTGATAAAAGGAGGATATACAAATGTCATTAATGGATAATGGCTGTTTAAGCGCGGCAGATGTTGCTGCAGTTACTAGAAATTCTGGAGGATTCGGAAATTTTGGAGATGGAGGTTTCTTCTGGATAATTATCCTTTTCTTGTTCGCTATATTTGGAAATGGCGGATGGGGTAATGGCTTTGGTGGAAATGGAAATGCCGCAGTCCCGCTAATCATGCAGGGACAGCAGCAGTCTGAAGTTCAGAGAGTTGTTGATCAGCAGTCTGTTATGGGCGGCATCACTGCTCTTCAGGCACAGGCCGCTAACGGTTTCTCAGATGCTGAGATTTCTCGTTGCAATATGCAGACCAATTTACTTCAGGCTATTAATAATAACCAGTCTGCAAATGCTGCTTCATTTAATGGAGTTAATCAGGGTATTGCTGATCTCAAGTATGTAGCGGCAACAGAAAACTGTGCAGACAGAACTCTCATTCAGTCTTCCACAAGAGACGTGATTGAGAACACAAATAATAAGGTTCAGGCTGTAATGGATAAGCTTTGTCAGTTAGAGCTCGATAATATTAAGTCTAATTATGAGGCACAGATCAGAGCTATGCAGCAGCAGAACAATCAGCTACTTTCCGATAATCAGTCTCTTAGATTCCAGGCTTCTCAGGGCGCACAGTCAGCACAGATTCTTGCTGATAATGCAGCACAGACTATGGCACTTGAGCAGTATCTTGCTCCTGTACCGAAGCCGGCTTACATCGTTCAGAATCCTAATTGCTGCTCACAGCAGTATTACACAGGATGTGGTTGCGGATCTAGGATGATAGGTTAAGGAGGTGATAGTATGGCGGAATATACTGCTATCGCCGACCAGACCGTAATTGGCGGTCAACCAGTAGTATTTACAGAGTCACCAATTCCCTGTACTAGAGGTCTTATTAGACACGAAGATGGTACAGGGCTTTTTACGTTAAGCGGCGCGGTTCCTGCAAGCGAGTATCAAAATAGATGCTGTTGCCAGGGTGAACCGACTGCTGACTATCTTGTAACATTTCATGCAAACATCGCAGTTCCTGAAGGTGGTACAGTTGGACCTATTCAGCTTGCCATTGCTATGGATGGAACAACAATCCCGGCATCAACAATGATAGTAACTCCTACAGTTGTAGAAGCATACTTCAATGTCGGAACATCAAAGAATGTTCAGTGTTTCCCTGGATGTTGCAGAAATCTTTCCATTGTCAACACTTCGGCAGATCAGGCCCCGATCCTTGTATCAAATGCGATACTGGAGATTACGAGACCTGATTTAATAATGACTTTATAAGGAGGTGAAGAGAATGGAATACAAGAAGTATAGAGATAAAATTTGTACAATGTTAGACCAGCTCTTTGAAAAGCCGGATCTTTCTATTGCAGAAGTTAAGAATGCTACAGAGGCATTTGAGCTTCTCCATAAGATGGACGAGGTTCAGCGCGGTGAGTCTATGAGAGACCAATTTGGAGAATCTTACGGACATTACTATCCTGAATATTATGGCACACAGGGCAGGTTTACAGGTGGTCCTCATCCGGATCTTAACTATGGAGATAGTTATGGTCGTCAGATGAGAAGTACTGTTACTGGTCGTTACATGGATAACGATCTTGGTAAGTATGGCCACTCGATAAAAGATCGTATGGTAGCTCGTTTGGAAGACATGATGGATCAGGCTAAGAATAAATACGAGCAGGACGAAATCAAAGAAGAAATTCGTCGTATCCGTATGAACGAAACAATGTAACTCGTTTGGAGAGGTAAGGATTACCCCTGCCTCTCCTTTTATTAAGGAGAATTGCTATGTGGAAACCATCAGTCACTCCAAGCGATGTTATTCGACATTCGCAAGGTCCTTGGAAAGACGAACTCGCTCATCATGGCATCCTGGGTATGAAATGGGGTGTAACCAATGGACCGCCATATCCTTTAAAAGACGAAGATCATTCTGCTCGAGAAAAGAGAATGGCAAGGAAAATGTCAAGACAGGAGCGAGCAGAAGCTAGAAAAAGAAAAAAGCAGGCAAAGCACGATCTGAAAGCTCAAAGAAAAGCCGAGAAAGCAGAAGCAATTAGACAGAAGGTAATAAAAACCGGCGATGCTAAACAGATAGCGAAGTATAAAGGTAAGATAAGTAATGAAGAGTATGATGAGTTATTCAAGCGATTGGCCAACGAAAAGCATCTTGATGAGCTTACATCATCTCAGATGAGAGAAATAGCTTCAAAAATAAATTCCATAAAGAATGTAGTTAGTGGAATCAAAGCTACTTCTGATGCTGCTATAGACCTTTATAATAACGGAGCCGATGTTTACAATGCGTTTCTTGCAAAGGAAGGATCTAGTGCGCGAAGTATAGAACGATCCGGTAAGAAAAAGAAAAAAAGACAATCCGATGATGACGATTAAAAAGAGGTAAGCCATGTTATCAAATACTGCAACCCCTATATACTACGGACAATTTAGGGACGCAGTATTGCGGGGAGAAATACCAGTTAATCGAGAAATCGAAATGGAAATGAACCGCATTGATGACTTAATTGACGATCCAAACTTCTATTACGATGATCAGGCAGTTAATGGTTGGATTAAATATTGTGAGAAGGAATTAACACTTACAGATGGTTCTCCATTAAAATTGCTTGATTCATTCAAACTATGGGGTGAACAAATCTTTGGTTGGTATCGTTTTGTAGAAAGATCGGTCTATGTTCCTGGAAAAAATGGTCACGGTGGAAAATACGTAACAAAGAGAATTAAGAAGCGCTTGGTAAATAAACAATATCTGATAGTAGCCAGAGGCGCGGCAAAGTCCATGTACATCTCTACATTACAATCGTATTTCTTAAACGTAGATAAAACCACAACTCATCAGGTTCATACCGCACCGACAATGAAACAAGCTGAAGAGGTTTTATCCCCTATCCGAACATCAATAGCAAGAGCAAGAGGTCCGCTATTTCAATTCCTGACAGATGGAACGGTACATAATACTCGTAGTACGGCGAACAAAGCAAAGCTTGCGTCGACAAAGAAGGGTATTGAGAATTTCATCACGGGTTCGCTATTAGAGATCAGACCAATGAGGATTGATAAGCTTCAGGGTCTTAACAGTAAGATCAATAGCGTTGATGAGTGGCTTTCTGGTGATATTGCTGAAGACGTTGTTGGAACTCTCGAACAGGGAGCTTCTAAGAATCAGGGTGGTATCGATGACGAAGATTATCTGATACTAGCCGTATCATCTGAGGGAACGGTAAGAAATGGCCCTGGTGATAGTATTAAGCTTGAGTTGATGGACATATTAAAAGGCGAAAGAATCGATCCTAGTTACTCGATATGGTATTACAGGCTCGACGATGTAAAAGAAGTAGCCGATCCAGATATGTGGATTAAAGCAAATCCGAATCTTGGATATACAGTTTCTTATGATACTTATCAAGCGGATGTAGAAAAAGCCGAAAAAGTACCAGCAGCTAGAAACGATATATTAGCAAAGCGATTCGGAATACCTACAGAGGGTTATACATACTTCTTTACATATGCTGAAACAATTCCTCACAGAAAGCGAAACTATTGGCGAATGGCATGTTCTCTTGGAGTTGATCTATCTCAAGGTGATGACTTCTGTGCATTCACATTTCTTTTCCCACTTCAAAATGGTAGTTTTGGTGTTAAATCTAGGGCATATATCACTTCTAGAAATTTGGATACGCGTCCGATCGCAATCAGACAAAAGTATGAGGAGTTTATGCGAGAGGGATCGTTAATAATTATGGAAGGAACTGTTCTGGATATGATGGATGTATATGACGATTTAGATAGGCATATATGTCAACAAGAGTACGACGTTAGAGCATTGGGTTACGATCCATATAATGCTAAAGAATTTGTCGGAAGATGGGAACAAGAAAACGGTCCTTTTGGATTGGAAAAAGTAATTCAGGGCGCAAAAACTGAGTCAGTACCTTTAGGCGAACTTAAGCAGTTGGCTGAAGATAGAGTTCTTCTGTTCGATGAAGAAATTATGAAGTTTGCGATGGGTAACTGTATCACATTAGAGGATACGAACGGTAACCGTAAACTATGGAAGAAACGATATGAGCATAAGATAGATAACGTCGCTGCTATGATGGATGCTTTTGTTGCTTATAAAGTTAATTCTGATTTGTTCGAATAGGAGGAGGTAAATGTGGCAACCTACAGTTAGTTCAGATACTATATGGCATTCCGCTTTAGCTCATTCAGCAAAAGGTACATCTTGGATAAAGAAAGAGCATAAGTATATCGAGAAAAGAAATGGTAGATATATTTATAAAACAAAAGACGAGATCAAAGAAGCTAGGAAAAAAGAGAAAGCGCGCCGGAAAGCATTAGCAAAGAAACAACGAAAAGAAGAGAGAAGATTGAGTAGAGAAAGATGGCGTAATATTGATAACATAATTAAAGGATCAATATTATTGAGTATGTCTAAAGAGAAGGAAAAATAAAGGAGATAAAATTATGTGGAGACCAACAGTTAGCTCAGATGAATTGATGCATTCTCGTGGACCTTGGAAGAATCATAAGTATAAGGCTATTGTAAATGGTCGATATGTTTATGATAACACTATAGGGGCTGCTAAGAAGGCAATCTATAATACCAACCTTTATAAAAACTATAGATTGCAGAAAGGTATTAAAGCCGGTAGAGCACGCCGTCAGGCAAATCTCGAAGCAGATCCTGCTTATAGGCAGAAGAGGATGCGTGAAGCTGACGATGCCAGAGCAAGAAAGGTTGTTAAAAACAAGTTCAAATCTGTTTCAAATCTTATTGGTCTGGGTAAGCAGAAGGTTAGTAATTACTTAGAGAAGCTTAAGACTTCTCAGAGAGTAAATAGCGCTATGAGACGTCGTAATGCTGCAGTTAGATCAATAAAGCGCGGTCAGGCAATCGATAAGGCTGTTAATAGTGTTAAAACAGCATATCGCGTAAATAGTGCTAAAGCACGTCGCAATGCAGCAGTTGCTGGCATAAAAGGTAAGCAGGCAATTGGTAATGCTGTTAATAGTGTTAAAACAGCATATCGCGTTAATAGTGCTAAAGCACGTCGCAACGCAGCAGTTGCTGGTATAAAAGGTAAGCAGACAGCCGCAAAGGTTTCCGGTAATATTAGGAAGACTGCTGGCAATGCAGCAAGCGCTGCAAAAAAGACTGCTTACAATACCAAGCTTTACAAGGGATATAGGCAGGCTCAGGGTGTTAAGGCCGGACGCAAGCGTTATGCAGCTAGAAGTGCGAGGGTTAAGAAGAACCGTAAGTGGTCAAAGATCGTAAGATAAGGCGGTGAATCCATGAATGAAGAACTTAGACACTCAGCAAAAGGTACGACTTGGAAAAAGAAGGTCCATAAGTATATCGACATTATAAACGGAAGATATGTTTATCCACAGGAAGAAGTAAAAGGATTCGACACAAAAAAGTATACCGAGCTGTATAAGCAAAGAGTAAGCGAGATTAAGAAGCAGCATGCTATCGAGGAAAGAAATCGAGTAGAAGAAAAGCATAAGAACGACAAAAAGCGACCGTCTAGTAAATTTACTTCAGAGCGCCTTCAGAAGAGAGCAAATGAAATATTATCTTCAGGAAAAACTGATTCAAAAACATTAGCTAGAGGAAAAGATTTCTTAAAGAAAGCTAACCAAGCTCGTAATACTTTCTGGAAGAATGCTATGAATTCAGCTAAAGGCGTCGGTCAGTCTCATTCCGATTTTTATAAGAGGGCAGGCGAAGGTAAGGCAAAAAATAAGACCTATCGCAAAAATCAGCGTCGCGCTAAGCTTGAATCCCTAATCTTTAAGGGGAAGAGAATAGTTAAAAAAGCTCTTAGTAAACTCGGTGTCGACATGAGTAATCGCGCAATTCAGAGTCGAAAGAAAAAGAAGCGTTCGAAATCAAAGATAACACTTAGACCTAACTCTAGTAGTCGTACAACTAAAAA
This sequence comes from Clostridiales bacterium, assembly GCA_017649745.1. Next base: position 58,453 of record JAGCGE010000141.1, read on the forward strand.
GAGATCGAATACAAAGGTTACTGTAACATCAAATCTTATGCCGGCAGGCACAAAGAAAACAATTAAACCGAAAAAGAGGTAAGTTGCTGTGGCAGACATAACTAAACGTTTTCAAAACGCATGGAATGCATTCCTCGGCAGAGATCCAACAAAAAACAGAAACCCTTATCTTTACGGCTCAGGAGTTAGACCTGATAGACCGAAGTTCTCTATAAAGAATGAGCGATCAATAGTCAACAGCATATATAACAGAATTGCGTTAGATTGTGCTGCAGTAAACTTTGAGCATGTGAGGGTTGATGAAAATGGTCGTTATGTTGAGACCATTGATGATGGATTGAATGAGTGTTTAAGAGTAGACGCCAATATGGATCAGACAGGTAGAGCCTTCATCCATGATGTAGTCATCTCAATGTTTGACGAGGGCGTAGTGGCTATTGTGCCGACAGACACTAGTGCCGATCCAAAAATTACAAGTTCATATGAAATCTATACCCTTAGAACAGGTAAGATAACTGAATGGTTTCCTTATGATGTTCGTGTAGCTCTTTATAACGAGCGTAAGGGTAGACGGGAACAGGTTATAGTTCCCAAATCTTCTATAGCTATCGTAGAGAATCCGTTCTATACAGTAATGAATGAACCAAACTCTACACTTCAGCGACTTATCCGCACACTTAACAGAATAGATCGTCTTAACGAACAAAATTCATCAGGCAAGATGGACCTTATAGTTCAGTTGCCTTACAACCTGCGCACGGAACTCCGTAGACAGCAGGCAGAAGAGCGTCGTGCGGCGATTACAAATCAGTTAATGGATTCCAAATACGGCATTGCATATATTGATCAGGCGGAGAAGATTGTGCAGTTGAATAGACCAATCGAGAATCAAATGTGGAGTCAGGCTACAGACCTAACGGCTATGCTTTACCAGCAGCTTGGTATCTCGGACACAATCCTCAATGGAACTGCAGATGAGCAGACCATGAAGAACTATTACAACAATACAATCGATCCGGTTGTGACTGCGATTGCTGAGGAAATGATTAGAAAGTTCCTGACGCCAACGGCGAGAACTCAGGGGCAGTCGATCAAATTCTTTAGGGATCCATTTAAACTTGTTCCTGTTAGTCAGCTTGCTGATATTGCAGATAAGTTCACAAGGAACGAGATAGCTACTTCAAACGAGCTTCGTGCAGAGATTGGATGGAAACCTGCTGCAGATCCTAGAGCCGATGAGCTTCGAAATAAGAATCTCAATGAATCAGCTCAGGTTTCAGATCAGGTTGATGTTTACGGAAATCCGATTAATGACGACTACGATGAAGAACAAAATCTATAAGGAGGAAAAATCAAAATGGCAGTAAGAGTACCGAAAGACTATGATTTCTGTGGCTATGCTACCAGAAATAATGTCCTGTGTACAGATGGCCGTACGATTCGAAAGAATGCGTTCAAGCATCAGGATGGCAAAACTGTCCCGCTCGTTTGGAATCATCTCCATAACGACATGAACAATGTTATTGGACATGCAATTCTTGAAAATCGTGACGATGGTGTATATTGCTATGGGTATTTAAATGATACTGATCAGGCTGAAGTTGCAAGAAAACAGCTTAGGCATAAAGATATCAGATCCCTTTCTATATATGCTAACCATCTTAAACAGAAGGCCGGTGATGTAATTCACGGTATGATTCGCGAAGTTAGCCTGGTGTTAGCTGGTGCTAACGATGGAGCCTACATTGATTGGGTTCTTGAGCATGGCGACGAAGGCGGCGATGATGCAGCAATTATCTACCCTTTCATTGAGAAAGGATTCCTTTATCATGGCGACGATGATTACGATGATGAAGATGAAGACTTTGACGATGAAGATGAGGATGATGAAGACTTCGACGATGAAGATGAAGACCTCGACGAAGATGATGACAGTGACGAAAAGACCATAGGCGATGTTCTTGATACATTAGATGAAGAACAGATGGAGGCTGTAGGAGCTCTTATCGACGCTATAGATGGTAATGAAAATGCAGAGGAGGAATTTATGGAACACTCAGATGGAAATATCGGCGAAGTTCTTGATACATTAGATGATGATCAGATGGATGCTGTCTTTGCTCTTATCGGAGCTATGGGCGATGATCAGGATGATGACGACGAGTATGATGACGACGAGTATGATTCTGATGAGTATGATGACGATGACTTCGACGATGATGATTACGATGATGACGATGATTATTACGAGGAGGATGATGACATGAAACACAACGTGTTCGATGGTGACACATACCGCGGAGATTACCTCAGCCATTCAGATATGGAAGCAATCTTCGACGATGCTAAGAGAAACGGATCTCTTAAGGAGGCTTTCCTGGCTCATTGCGAGGCAATGCAGCTTGATGCTGATGAGCTTATGCATGACGATGTTGCTCAGAATTATGGTATTGACCATATCGAGGCTCTGTTCCCGGAGTACAAGAACCTTAACACTCCTCCGGAATGGATCAAGAGAGATGTAACATGGGTACCTAAGGTACTTAATGGCGCTCACCACACACCTTTCAGCCGCATTAAGTCTATGTTTGCAAATCTTACAGAAGACGAGGCAAGAGCTAAGGGTTATATCAAGGGTCATATGAAGAAGGAGCAGGTATTCTCACTGCTTAAGAGAACCACAGATCCTTGCACCGTTTACAAAAAGCAGAAGCTTGATCGTGATGATCAGATCGATATCACTGATTTCGACGTTGTTCAGTGGATCAAGTCTGAGATGAGAGGACAGCTGGATGAGGAACTTGCTCGTGCAATCCTTGTTGGTGATGGACGTCTCACATCTGATGAGGATCACATACCTGAAGATCACATCAGACCTATCTGGAAGGATGCTGATCTCTTCGCAATCAAGGTAACAATCACCATGAAGGCTGGAGCTACAGACGATGATAAGGCTAAGGCTCTTATCCGTGCTACAATTAAGGCTCGTAAGTACTACAAGGGCTCAGGTTCACCTTCAATGTTCACAACAGAGGACGTTCTTTCTGATATGCTTCTTCTTGAGGACGGTATCGGTCATTCTCTGTATGATTCTGAGTCAGCTCTTGCAACAAAGTGCCGTGTAAGCTCTATCGTTCCTGTTGAGATCATGGAAGGTCTTACAGATGAGACTCAGGGTGATCTTGCTGCAATCGTTGTTAACATGAGCGATTACAATGTTGGTGCTGATAAGGGTGGTGCTGTTGCAATGTTCGAGGATTTCGACATTGATTACAACCAGAATAAGTACCTGATCGAGACACGTTGCTCAGGTGCTCTTGTTAAGCCTTATTCTGCACTTATCTTCTCCTTCAAGCAGGGTGAGGGTGAGAACACTGTCATTTCCTTCTCTGGTGATGGAATGGACGAGTTCACAATCAAGGATGAGGAATCTAATGGCTGATATTAGCAGGTGCTAATTAAGGAGTAAATTGTGGTGCTCATTCAGAGCTAAGTGACGTTTAGTCGTAACAGCCCGGATTACTCCGCATAAAATCAAAATGGGAGAAAAAATTATGAAATTCTATGGACCCGTAGGTTTTGCAGTAACAAAGCCATTAGAAGATGATCCTGATGTGTGGAAGGAAGTTATCACTGAGAAAAAGTTATCAGGTGATGTACTTCAGTATACACGTAGAAAAGACTCTGGAGAACACATCAATGATGGGCTTCAGATAAATGTACAGATTTCTATTCTTTGCATGGATCCGTGGTTTCATGATCATTTCACTCAGATAAGATACGTTGAGTATAAGGGGTCTAAATGGAAAGTTGAATCTATAGATCCTACAAAATATCCCAGCGTAGTAGTTACTCTAGGAGGACTATATCATGGCGACGAACCAGACGAACCGGAAGAGCCGGAGACAGGAACTGGGACGGATTCTGAAGAACATTCTGGGGACGAGTAATGTATATTATCAGCCTCCAGAGAACATAAAAATGCAGTATCCCTGCATTGTTTATGAGCCCGGTGTAGGTGATAGGAAACCGGCAGACAATAAAAAGTATCTCTTTCATCAGGGATACACTATCACATTGATAACTAAAAATGAAGACCCGCCAGAGGTTGATGAAATTTTAGAACTGCAATATTGCAGTTTAGAAAGGCCATTTAAAGCTGATAACCTCTATCATTGGGTCTTCTTTATTTATTTCTAAGGAGGAATAAATCATGGCTATACTTGCACAGTGGGACAAAATTGGTGAGCATTTCTACGAGACTGGTGTTGACAGAGGTATGTTGTATCAGTTCGATAAGGACACAAACAGCTTCAAGGATGGTGTTGTTTGGAATGGCCTTACAGCAGTAAACGAGTCTCCTTCAGGAGCAGAGGCTAACGATCAGTATGCAGATAACATTAAGTATCTGTCACTTCGTTCAGCTGAGGAGTTTGGTGCTACAATCGAAGCTTTCACATATCCTGATGAGTTCGGTCAGAATGATGGTACCGCAGAGCCCGTTGCTGGTGTAACAATCGCTCAGCAGACAAGAAAGGCTTTCGGCTTCTCATACAGAACTCTTATCGGTAATGATGTTGATGGTACAGATCTTGGCTACAAGATTCACCTTGTATACCAGGCAACAGCTAACCCTTCAGAGAAGAGCCGTTCAACAGTTAATGACTCTCCTGAGGCTACAACATTCTCATGGGAGATCACAACTATGCCTGTAGAGGTTGGAACAGTTAACGGTATTGCATACAAGAAGACTGCTCATATTACAATCGATTCTACAAAGTTCAAGACAGAAGAGCAGAAGGCTACTCTCGCTGCTTTTGAGGAGATCATTTATGGTAAGGCTGCTGATGCTACAGCTGGTACAGAGGCAGTTCCTGCAAGACTTCCTCTTCCTGCAGAAGTATTTGCACTTCTTTCAACTGTTGTTGTAACTCCTGAGGTTGTTCTCTCAAGTCACGAGGTAACTGTTGTTGCTTCTGGTGATCCTGTAACAATCACTGCTACAACTGTTCCTGCAGACGCTGCAGTTACATGGGCATCCGATGATCCTACAGATGTATCTGTAGTTGATGGTGTTATCTCTGGTCTTGCAGAGGGAACCGCTACTGTTACTGCTACTATCACAGTTGATGGCGTTCCGTATGCTGACAGCTGCCACGTAACAGTTACTGCCGAGTAATAGTTCTCCCCGGAGAATATTACATACAACTTAATATTGTGGGGCTCCGTAAACTACTCCCAAGGTGCTACCGGGGTCCCACACCCCAAAAGAAAAGGAGAATAGAATATGTATACACGAACAATTGAATACGAAGATTACGATGGAAACAAGAGAACAATTGAAGCACATTTTCATCTTAATAAAGCCGAACTGATGGAAATGCAGGCTAGCTGGGATGGTGGTCTTGACAAGCTCCTTAAGAAGATTGTTGAGGAGAAGGATCAGAAGAGAATGATCGAAATGTTCAAGATGATCATCATTAAGAGCTACGGTGAAAAGTCTCTGGATGGAAATAGATTTATGAAGAGCCCGGAAATCACTGAGGCATTTACTCAGACAGAAGCTTATTCTGAGTTCTTTATGCTTCTTGCTACTGATGATAAGGTAGCTGCCGAATTCGTTAATGGAATCATGCCTAAGAACATGATCGAAGAGGCTAAAAAGGCTCAGCAGGAAGCAGAGAATAAGCCGCAGATCGCTGCAGTTCCGAATCAGACTCAGGACAATAAATAAAATCAAAATGGTAGTAAAAGAGAGGTATGGGGAATGTTACCAATAGTTGTTTCAAGTGAAGAAAAATTTGACGAAGATACAAATACGTTTATTCCGGCTATGAAGCCGCGTACATTACGATTGGAGCATTCCCTTATCTCTGTTTCTAAGTGGGAAGCGATATATCATAAGCCGTTCCTATCTACAGATAAGGATTTGAACATGATTAAGACCTATGCTAAGTGCATGTCTCTTGATCCAAATGTTGATGATGTGGTATTCGAAAATTTATCTGCGGACAACATAAACGATATATCGAAATACATAGAAGATAATTGTACTGCTACATGGTTTTCTGACCATCAGCCTGCACAAAAAGGTGGAAGAATGAACGGCGAAGTCATTACTGCTGAGATTGTATATTACTGGATGATAAAGATGGAAATTCCAGTAGAATTTCAGAAATGGCATCTGAATCGTTTACTTACTCTTATTAGAGTCATATCTATAAAAGATGATCCTAAAGGAGGAAAAATGCCTAAAATGACAAACGCTCAACGCAGTGCCCTGAATAAAGCAAGACAGGCGAAATACCATACGAGGGGGTAAATTATGCCCATAAAAATTAAGCAGAAAGGAAATTTCTCTAAAACAGAATTGTTCTTTGAACGGTGCAAAAATTTGTTTAAGATCGGTGTTTTAGATCAGTATGGTCGCGAAGGAGTGAATGCTCTAGCAATGGCTACCCCTGTAGAATCAGGAAAAACTGCGGCATCATGGCGTTATAAAATCAATTATGCTAAAGGTTCAGTAAGTATTGAATGGTATAACGACAATGAGACAAAGGACGGAATACCAATAGCGGTGTTAGTTCAGTATGGACATGGTACTAGGAACGGTGGTTATGTCAGAGGTACCGATTTTATAAACCCTGCTTTAAAACCAATATTCGACAAGATTTCAGACGCTTTATGGAAGGAGGTAACTAAATAATGCCAAGTTCTATAGACAATAAGATTGTCGAGATGCAATTTGACAATGCAAATTTTGAAAAGAATGTCAAAGAAAGCATCAAAACTCTCGAAAAACTAAATAAAGCGCTTGAGCTTGAAGATGCTGCTAAAGGCTTCGAAGAAATGGAGCGAGCAGCAAACAATGTTGACTTTTCAAAACTTGAGCGCGCTGCCGATGTAATCGAAAAGCGGTTTTCTACTCTTGGCGTAGCAGGAGCCGCTTTGACAAATAGAGTTGTAAACGGTTTAATTGATGGTGTTATTGGTCTTGGAAAGTCTGTTGTAAATCTTGCAAAAACTGGCGGTATATCCAGAGCAATGAAACTTGAGCATGCTAATTTCATGCTTAATGGTCTTATTAAAAATGAGCAAATGGTTGCTGATATTCTTAATGGACCTGTTAGTAAAGCGGTTAAAGGAACTGCATTTGGTCTTGATGCTGCAGCTAATGCCGCTTCTCAGTTTGTAGCATCAGGTATTACTGATCTGGATAGGCTTGAATCTGCTTTGACTGCAGTTTCAGGTGTTGCAGCAATGACTGGTTCTGAATACGAAGATATTGCTTCAATATTCACAACTGTTGCAGGTCAGGGACATGTGATGACTAGACAGCTTCGACAAATCGAGGCAAGAGGTCTAAATGCTGCAGCCGCTATTGCTAAGTTCTGTGAAACAACTGAAGAAGAAGTTAGAGATATGGTTAAGCACGGAGAAGTAGACTTTCAGCTATTCTCTGATGCTATGATGGATGCTTTTGGCGAACAAGCTAAGAAAGCTAATGAAACTTTTGATGGTGCTTTAAGAAATGTTAAGGCCGCCCTTTCAAGAATTGGTGCGAAGATAGCATCTCCTGCTTTTGAAGCAATGCGTCAAGTTTTAGTTGACTTAATTGATTTTGTTGATAAAGCCAACGAAATGCTTAGTGCTTCTTTCATACCAGACATTTTGGCAATTATAGAAGATTATAGATTGATGGCTCGTACAATATTATCAGACACGAGAACATACGAGCTTTTGGAAGTAACAATAGATAATCTTAGTAAAACGTTTCAGTTCTTTAATAAAATCATAAGAACGGTAAGTTCTGCTTTTCATCATATGTTCCCCAAGGGAATATTAGATACTTTATTAGATTTTAGTTATGCCTATGGTGATTTCATAGATAAAATTACTCTCTCTACCGATAAAATGAATTCAATTACTTACATTCTTATTGGTGTACTTGATGTTATAGATTTAATGATATTCGCTGTTGCTGCTTTATTAGATCTTGTAATACCTGGTTTAGGTACGGTTTACGATTCTACAGATACTTTAGCAACAAAAATTCTTAAATTAGGCGGATTTATTGGCTTTGTTATTGATAAATTCCACGATTTTGTTAAAGAGTTTGGTCTTGTTGGTGGTACTATAAGATTTATAGGTTATGCTTTTGGTGATTTAGGAGGTATTGTTACTGGTATTGCTATCGCTTTTGACACTGTAGCATATGCTGTTCGAATGGCAGCAGGAATAATAGTTATGGCTATAGGTGGTATAGGTTATAGCATATACTCAATTATTTCATATATTAGTCAGTTAGAAATAGTTGGGCTGATATTCGATTCAATTTCTAATGCTGTAGCGTCTGCTGGATTTATTATAATGGTTACTGTTCAAAGAATAGCAGATACTATACAGGGTCTTTATTACAGTGGAGCTAAAATACCTGAGTTCTTGTTTAATCTCGCAAAAAGTATAAAGCCGCTTAAGATAGAATCTAGTGGTGTGGCGGATACTATAGAGAAATCAACAAAATCTATGGCTGATTCTGCCGGACAGATGGTTAAAGTCGAAAAAGTGGTCAAGAAGTTCGGTGAAAAT
>JAGCGE010000142.1 GCA_017649745.1 Clostridiales bacterium
GATGGTACTGGAAGTGATATCAAGATACTCGATATCCCAGCCTGCTTTGAAGGACTTGATCGTTGTTTGAAGAATCTCAGTCAACGGATTTGATATTCTTGAGTTCGCTGTCATCAAGATAACCGTTACTGTTCTTGTCGTACTGTTTCAGGTAAGTTCTGAAGTTAGTATCCTTGAATGTCCGGTTGATGTTGATGCCGGAATCAGCAAATACTGCCGTTCCCATTCATGTCACTACAACAGCTGAAAGCATGAGTGACACAGTCTTCTTTAAAAGGTTCATATAATTTCCTCCCCGGCCTTGCGGCCGCCCTTATATTTTTTCGGAAGACAGCAAAAACAGAAAGAGGAAAGTTTTCTTTTCTCTTTTCATCATATCTTCCGCTCGACATTGTAGCACAAGTTTTCGATAGGACAAATAAGGAAAAAGGGCATAAAAATGAGGCATCGGCGTTAAATACCGATGCCTCTAATGTTGTCAGACTTTTGATAAGATTACATTCCGAAGAAAACTCTGCCCAAAAGGAACATTATGCATACGACAAATGAGCAGTCGCCGATCATGAGGCATGATGTGAAGAAGTCTGTTGTTGTTTCCTTGTTCTTATTAAGGCTGAAGAAGAAAAGGAGTCCGAGTGTGAATGCTGCTACTACTGCGAATCCTCTGCATACTCCGAAGATTGCCCAGAAAACGCTGAGTACGAAGAATGCGAATGTGAGACCCTTAAAGATTGGGAAAAACTTTTTCATTGTGTTCTTCTTTTCGATTGATGTTGAGTTTGTCATTTTTTTATCCTCCTAAGATAATGTGTTTTTGCTTTATGGTTACATGATAAAGGGGGAGGTTAAATATCACGCAAAGAGGTGTTAAAGAAAAAGTTAAGTGTTGTTAATCAATTATTTAACCGATAGTATTACATATATAGATATTCAAGGAGGCCTTATATGAGAGACATCACTTTGGGAAAGACAGGTATAACAGTTCCCCAAAATGCGTTTGGCGCGCTGCCTATCCAGAGGATCAGCACGGATGACGCCGCAAAGCTCCTGAGGAATGCGTACGAGGGCGGAATGAGGTTTTTCGATACTGCGAGAGCATATTCTGATAGTGAGATCAAGGTCGGTAAGGCTTTCGAAGGCATGAGAGATAAGGTCTTCATCTCAACGAAGACGACGGCGACAGATAAAGCAAAGTTCCTTGAAGATCTGGATACCTCTCTTACTAATCTAAAAACAGATTATATAGATATATATCAGCTTCACTGTGCGGCGAAGTGTTATGGCGAGGGCGATGAGCTCTATGAAGCGATGGTCGAAGCCAAAAAGCAGGGTAAGATCAGACATATCGGAATAACGGCTCATAAGATAGGTGTAGCTGAAGATATCGTTAAGAGCGGACTATATGAGACATTGCAGTTCCCGTTCTCGTACCTTGCGACTGATCGAGATATAGCTCTCGTTAATAGCTGTAAAGAGAACAACATGGGCTTTATCGCCATGAAAGGCCTGTCGGGCGGACTTCTTACGGATTCGAAGGCATGCATGGCGTTCATGAGTCAGTATGATGCGCTTCCGATCTGGGGCATCCAGAAACAGAGCGAACTTGATGAGTGGCTTAGCTTTTTCGAAAATGAGATAACGATGACTGATGAGATGAAGGAAGTCATCGATAAGGACAGAAAGGAGCTTCTCGGTGAGTTTTGCAGAGGTTGCGGCTACTGTATGCCTTGTACGGTCGAGATCACGATAAATCAGTGTGCGAGGATGAGCCAGATGATAAGAAGGGCGCCTTCGCAGAACTGGCTGACGGATTTCTGGCAAAACGAGATGCTGAAGATAGATAATTGTGTTGATTGCGGATTATGTAAGACAAGATGTCCTTATGAACTTGACATACCGACACTACTAAGGAAGAATCTTAAAGACTATAAAGAGATATTGGACGGAAAGGCGATCTGATCGTGAAGACTGAGAGACAATATAAGAAGGTTATCCTTACCGAGAGAGGTAAGAGGAGAAGAGAGACGAGACACCCGTGGGTCTATGATAATGAGATCGAGAGTACCGATGACGGCATAATCGATGGAGACCTTGTCGATGTAATGACATCAGGCGGTAAGTATACGGGTACCGGCTTCTATAACAGTAATTCGAAGATCAGAGTAAGGATCTTATCGGCTAATGCCAATGACAAGTATGATGAGGCTTTCTTCACGAGACGCATAAAGTATGCTCTTGATTACAGAGATACCGTCATGAAGGAAGGCGATACCAACTGCTGCAGGCTCATCTTCGGTGAGGCTGACGAGATGCCGGGTCTTACGATAGACAGGTTCAACGATATCCTCGTAGCGCAGGTCCTTTCTCTTGGTATGGATAAGATAAAGGGTATGATATTCAATGCTCTATATAGGGAGATGAAGGCCAGAGGTGAGGATATCATCGGCATTTACGAGCGTAATGACGTCGCTATCCGTAAGCTCGAGGGAATGGAAGAATATAAGGGCTACTTTAAGCTCGATGATGTAGATATCCCTGATAAGACTGTAACTTCGATCGTCGAAAATGGTATCAAGTACGATGTCGATGTGGAAAACGGACAGAAGACGGGATTTTTCCTCGATCAGAAATACAACCGTGCGGCTATCTCGAAGATCGCCCAGGGAAAGACGGTCCTCGACTGTTTTACTCACACAGGTTCATTCGCGCTCAATGCCGCTAAGGGCGGCGCCAAGCACGTTCACGCAGTTGATATCTCTGAGACGGCTGTATCGATGGCAAGAAATAATGCTGAGAAGAACGGACTTGAGAGTATAATGAGTTTTGAAGCAGTCGATGTATTCGATCTTCTGCCGAATCTTAAAAGCGGTGAATATGATTTCATAATCCTGGATCCGCCGGCATTTACGAAGTCGAGACAGACTTTCGAGAATGCCAAGAGAGGCTATAAAGAGATCAATTACCGTGCTATGAAGGCTCTTCCGAGAGGCGGTTACCTCGCGACATGCTCATGTTCTCACTTCATGGATGAAGTTAGCTTCATGAAGATGCTCGAGTCGGCAGCCAAGGATGCGGGCGTCCGTATCAAGCAGATCGAGAAGAGACAGCAGGCACCGGATCATCCGATCCTTCTGAACGTAACAGAAACAGACTACTTAAAATTTTTCATTCTTCAGATATTCTGATCGACGGAGGGTATATGCAGGAAGCAAAAGTAAGATTTATAAAACTTGACCCTAAGGCTCAGGTACCGACATACGGAAGCGAATTCGCCGCAGGGGCAGACCTTTACGCCGTGCTCGAAAACGATATCACGATCGAGCCTGGACAGACTTATATGATCGGAACAGGCATTGCCTGTGAGATACCTGTCGGATACGCAGGACTTATCTATGCAAGATCAGGACTTGCGTGTAAGAAGGGACTTGCGCCTGCCAATAAAGTAGGTGTTGTTGACAGTGACTACAGGGGAGAGATCAAGATCGCTCTTCATAATCACGGAACTTCTGCTCAGGTAGTCGGATCAGGCGAGAGGATCGCTCAGCTCGTGATCACTCCGTTCTTAAGAGGTGTTTTCGAAGAGGTCGAGAGCCTTGAAAAAACTACAAGGGGAGAGGGAGGATTCGGTTCTTCCGGAAGATTCTGATATATGAACAGATTTAAGATAAGAAAGATAGCGCTTTCAGGTATTTTCGTTGCTATAGCTGTTGTCGGAAGTCTCTTCTCGTTTCCTGTATTCGGAAGCAGATGTGCACCGGTCCAGCATGTTGTGAATATCTTAAGTGCCGTCATGCTCGGTCCCTGGTACGGAGTTGTTATTGCTTTCATTTCCAGTGTTATAAGGCTCATGACGGGACTTGGAAGTCCGCTCGCTTTTCCGGGCAGTATGTTCGGAGCGCTCCTGTCGGGATTGATGTATTATAAATTCCGTAAGATGCCGGTAGCAGTTATTTTCGAAGTGATCGGAACAGCTATATTGGGCGGTCTTTGTGCTTATCCTGTTGCTATACTGGTTATGGGAAAGAGTGCCGGTGAACTCGCATTTTATGCGTATGTCATACCGTTCCTTATATCTACAGCAGGCGGTTCTGTCCTGGCATCACTGATACTTGTCGCTCTTTCGAAGACAGGTATGATAAAAAAGTTTAACGGAGATAAATGATATGCTCGGTGAGATACTTACAAATACTAGAAAGAAAGCACCATTGATCCATTGCATAACGAATTATGTGACGGCTAATCAGTGTGCGAACATCCTTTATGCATGCGGTGCATCACCATGTATGGCTGACGATAAGGATGAAGTTGCCGATATCGTTAACTTAAGTTCAGGAGTACTTCTTAACCTGGGCACTTTGAATCCTGACAGATTCGAAGCGATGATAATTGCAGGAACAGCAGCTAACAGATTAGGTAAACCTGTTATCGTTGATCCGGTAGGCGCAGGTTCTTCTAAGGCTAGGACTGAGGCTGCTATGAAGATGATGAGTCTCATCAAGCCGACTGTCATTCGCGGAAACGCTTCAGAGATCAAGGTTCTGGCTGGCCTTAAGGATAAAGCTCCGATAATGGGTCTTACTAAAGGCGTTGATTCTCCTGCAGCTCCGTTTATGGATTCGATGAGATGCGCTACGGCTCTTGCTAAAAAGACAGGTGCAGTCGTTATCGTATCAGGCCAGACCGATATGATAAGCGACGGAAAGCGCTTAAGACTTACTACTAACGGCGATCCGATGCAGAAGCTTATCACAGGTGCAGGCTGCATGTATTCAGCTTTACTTGCTGCATATGTGGCTTCTAATCCTGATGATGTCGTTAAGGCTTCCATCGCAGCATCTTGTGCGATCGGTGTCAGCGCTCAGATCGCTAGGAGCAGGATGGGTGAGATGGACGGCAATATGAGTTTTTGCAATTATCTTATCGATGCCGTGTACAATCTTGATCCTGAAACGCTCGACAGCAAGGCTAATTTTATAGAGAAGAAGGAGGATCCCGATGAGGATCAGTAAGGACGATATGCTCTTATATGCTGTAACTGACAGCAGATGGAAGGGCGACAGAACTTTATTAAACCAGATCGAAGATGCTCTGAAAGGCGGAGTAACGATCGTTCAGTTAAGAGAGAAAGATCTCAGCCCTGAGGAATTTTTCGAAGAGGCTAAGGAGGCAGCTAAGCTCTGTCATAAGTATGGAGTTAAGCTCATAATAAACGACAATGTAGATATCGCATTAAGGTCAGGCGCAGACGGAGTTCACGTCGGACAGTCCGATATGCCTGCAGCTAAGGCCAGAGAGATCCTTGGTGATGACTTCATCATCGGAACTTCAGCAAGGACCGTCGAAGCTGCTCTTGAGGCACAAAGACAGGGAGCAGACTACCTTGGAGTAGGCGCATGCTTCGATACATCCACCAAGAATGACGCGAAAACAATAGGAGCTGAGACTCTTAAGTCGATAAGTGACGCCGTTGATATCCCGATCGTTGGTATCGGAGGCATAACCAAGGACAATATGATCGAGCTTAAGGGAAGCGGTATCTCCGGATTCGCACTTGTATCTGCTATCTTTAAGGCCGAAAACATCGAAAAAGAGTGCATCGAGCTCAAAAAGATCGCAGAAGAATGTGTTTTTGCACGAAATTGACAGTTTTGTCGTAAATGATTTGTTAAATTGCGCACTTCACAAATACTTTTTAAGGCTTACAATAGACAACGTGTGCTTTTAAGCGTGTTAAATAAGTATTAAACAAGTGGGGGAATTACAATGGCAGCACAGATCATTGCGGTTATCATATTCGTATTGATGTTCCTTCTCATTGTTACTGAGAAGATCCCGAGACACTTCGTTACTCTCGGATGCGGTGCATTGATGCTCATCATCGTTTTCGGAATCTGCATGAGATCCAAGGAAGCGGTAATGGAAACACTCAATCTAAAGACTTTCGCTGATTCGAACTTCTGGTTGCTTACGACCGGTGAAGAATCATCATCAGGTATCAACTGGGCTACCATTATATTCATATTCGGAATGATGGTCATGGTAGAAGGTATGGCTAAGGCCGGCTTCTTCAGATGGCTCTGCCTCTGCATCGCCAAGGCCGTTAAGTACAAGGTTACATCGATCTTCGTTACTTTCATGATCATGTCATTCATCCTTGCAATGTTCATCGACAGTATCACAGTTATCCTGTTCCTTGCAGCAGTAACTGTCGAGCTTGCAGTACTTCTTAAGTTCTCTCCGGTTCCGATGATCATCGCAGAGATCTTCTGCGCTAACCTTGGAGGCTCCGCTACAATGTGCGGTGACCCGCCGAACATCATCATCGGTACTTCCCTTAGCTACACATTCGGCGATTTCGTAGTTAACACAGGTCTTATCGCTGTTATCTCCATGATCTTCGTCGTTATCTATTTCTATATTGTTTTCCGTAAGCATCTTAAGAGCGAAGCTCAGGGTAACATCAAGTATCCGGAGCCGAAGGAAGCTATCACTTCCAAGAAGGGCTTTATCTTAAGCTGCATCATCTTCGGTATTGCAGTTATTCTCCTCGTAACACATGCTCAGACAGGTCTTACGGTTGCAACTATCGGTATCTTTATCGCAGTACTTACACTTATCTGTAATCCTCGTCACGCTTTGGAGCTCTTGAAAAAGGTTGATTACGAGACACTGTTCTTCTTCATCGGTCTTTTCGTTGTAGTAGGCGGACTTGAGCAGACAGGTATCCTCGAGCTCATCGCTAACTTCATTGCAAAGATCAGCGGCGACAAGGTTCTCGTAATGGTAGCTATCGTTCTCTGGATCTCCGCTATCGCGAGTGCATTCGTTGATAACATCCCTTTTGCTGCTACAATGATCCCTGTTATCAAGACATTGTCAGCTACTATGGGCGTAGATCTCACAGTTCTTTCATGGACACTTGCAATGGGTACTGACATCGGAGGAAGCGCTACTCCTATCGGAGCTTCCGCTAACGTTGTAGGTATTTCCGCAGCAGCTAAGAGCGGTCACATGATCGGTTGGGGCAAGTACTGTAAGTACGCAGCTCCTGCAACGATTATTGTAATTGGTATCTCAATGGCTATAATTTATGTTAGATACTTCTGATATTTAACTTGAGAACGGAGGCATATATGGGTAAGCAGTTCATTATCTCCATCGGTCGTGAGTACGGTTCAGGCGGTCACGCTATCGCAGAAGATCTTGCTAAGCGTTTTAACGTTCCGCTTTATGACAGCAATCTTCTTGAGATCATCGCTACAGAGAAGCATGTCGATAAGGACAGCCTTAAGGCATATGATGAGGTTCCTAGAGTTAAGCTCTTCTCACGTAAGGTTAAAGGTCAGAGCAGTTCCCTCGAAGAGAATGTTGCCAATATGCAGTTCGATTATCTTCGTAACAAGGCTGATCAGGGTGAGTCATTTATCGTAGTTGGACGTTGTTCCGAATATATCCTTAAGGATTACAGTTGCTTGATCTCTATCTTTATCCTTGGTACTAAGGAAGCTAAGATCGAGCGTATAATGAGACTTTTCGATCTTTCAGAGGATGATGCCATCGATAAGATCGAGAGAGAGAACTTCCGTCGTAAGATGTATCACAACTACTACTGTAAAGGTAAGTGGGGAGATTCCCGTAACTACGACTTCTCTATCAATGACAGTATCTTAGGACTTGAAGCTACGGCTGACATCATCGAAGATTATGTTAAGAAGAGGATCGAGAAGTCTTGATCGATAATTAAGAAAAAAAAAGAGCGGTGACGCTCTTTTCTTTTTGTCTTTAGAAATAATTTGGTCCGATTCCTTCAGGTCTTAAAAACTCGAAGTCTACCATCTCGACTTCCTCTTCGACCCAATCAGGTTCTTTCTCAGTACAGGATTCGCAGTCACATGGGATTACTGAGAAGTAGTTACCGCCACAATATGCGTAGTTAGTAAACTGTCTTGAGTAACCTGTGAATCCGATCGAATTGTAGTAGACCATGTGGCAATCGACTTCGCCTGCTTCAACTACTCTGTAAGCGATGATGATAGCCCACTCGGAATCAAGAGATCTAGCCTGATTACATTCGCCTGTTTCTCTGTCTACGACAGTGAACTGTCCCGGTCTTTTAAGAGTTGTAATTACCTTGGAAGTAGGCCAGGATTTGCAGGCACATCTGTTAAGGACCGTACATGCTACGAGGACCTTATCTGTAATGTTATCGTCATCATCAGCGCCTTCGCCCTCAACTACTCTTGCGAAAAACTTGAAATCATTTACGGAAAGACCGCATGCATAAGCTTTGACTTCGGTAGGCATATTATACCTTTCCGCGTCCGTGGCATACTGCCACATTAGTTTGTAACGCTCTTCTCGTTCTTCCTTGGTCTCGTAACAAAAACCTGTTCCGCAGAACATCATGACGACCAAAGTGCCGATCAAAGCTAAGGACAATACCTTATTCTTTAAAATAAAAAACCCCCCTTTTCGGTTTCCCCCAACGAAAAGTACACGTATTTTACAACGGTTTTTACCTAAAAATCAAATTTATTTTTAGAGATGTCATATATAGGTGATAAATGCGTCAAATACCACTAAATATAGGATTTTATTTATTGTTCTGAATCTGTTAGAATGTACGAGGTTATTTTTAAAGTAACGGAGGATCAGTTTAAATGGCTAAGATAATTCTCACCGGAGACCGTCCGACAGGAAGACTTCACCTCGGACATTATGTAGGTTCACTTCGCAGAAGGGTAGAGCTTCAGAATTCCGGCGAATTTGATAAGATATTCATCATGATCGCAGACGCTCAGGCACTTACCGATAATTTCGATAACCCTGGCAAGATCAGAGATAACATTATAGAGGTTGCACTTGATTACCTTTCAGCAGGACTTGACCCTGAGAAGGTCAATATCTTCATCCAGTCAGAGGTTACAGAGCTTACTGAGCTCACATTCTACTATATGAACCTCGTTACATTGTCCAGACTCGAGAGGAATCCTACTGTTAAGACAGAGATTCAGCTCCGTAACTTTGAGACGAGCATCCCTGTAGGTTTCTTGAACTATCCTATCAGCCAGGCATCTGATATCACTGCTTTTAAGGCAACTACAGTTCCAGTAGGTGAGGATCAGCTTCCTATGATAGAGCAGGCTCGTGAGATCGTACGTAAGTTTAACAGCACATACGGCGAAGTTCTCGTTGAACCTGATGCTCTTCTTCCTAATAATTCCGTATGTTCCAGACTTCCTGGTACAGACGGTAAGGCTAAGATGAGTAAGTCACTTGGTAACTGCATCTACCTTTCTGATACTTCTGAGGAAGTTTCCAAGAAGGTAATGAGCATGTTCACTGATCCTAACCATCTTAAGGTAAGCGATCCGGGCTCACTTGAGGGAAATACAGTATTCACATATCTTGATGCTTTCTGCAAAGATGAGCATTTCGAGAAGTACTGTCCTGATTATAAGAACCTTCAGGAGATGAAGGATCACTATCAGAGAGGCGGCTTAGGCGACGTTAAGGTTAAGCGTCTCCTCATTAATGTACTTGAAGACGAGCTCGCTCCAATAAGAGCACGTCGTGCAGAATACGAGAAGAACATCAAGGGTGTTTACGAGATCTTGAAGAAGGGTACTGAGGCAGCTCAGAAAGAAGCAGCTCAGACGCTCTCAGAGGTCAAGGCAGCGATGAGGATCAACTACTTCGAAGATCCTTCACTTCTTGAAGGTTGGGAAAAGAAATTCAACTGATAACTTAAAACGGGAAGTTCAGTAATGAATTTCCCGTTTTCTTACATGGAGTATAGATGGACGGAAATACATTTTATTTTTGGTTCGAGCCGCGCTTTATGGAGTGGCTCCAAAGGACCCTGGGCGACTTCGGAGGAATTCTTGCGAAGTTCTTTACGATCTTCGGTGAAGAAGTTGTCCTCATAGCCTTACTGGGCTTTATCTATTGGTGCTGGGACAAGGAATTTGGTAAGATCATCGGCATCAATATCGTAACGGCTCTTTGTTTCAGTACGCTTATCAAGAACGTGGTCCTTCGAAGAAGGCCGTACATGGATCACGAATCCATAAAATGTCTTAAACCAATAAGTTCTGACGCGGATCAGACTGACATCGCAGCCCAGGGCTACTCATTTCCGAGTACCCACTCGACCAACAGCGCCTGCGTTTACACGACTTTACCGTTCTCGTTCAAGCATAAGATCTTCAAGATCCTTGCCGTCATTCTCCCTCTGATCGTCGGCCTTTCAAGGATGATGCTCGGAATGCACTATCCGACAGACGTTCTCGTAGGCTGGACTTTGGGCGCACTCGTAGGTATCGGCCTTACGATCCTTCAAAAGAAGATCAAGCGCCATTGGATCTTATACCTGATCATCTTCCTTATCAGTGCTTCAGGTATCTTCTACTGCAGGACAGACGACTATTTCACGAGCCTTGGAGTTCTCCTCGGCATCTTTGTCGCCCTTCCTTTCGAGGAAAAGATCGTCAATTTCGAGAATACAAGAAACCCGCTATTCTGCATAATGAGAATAGCGGGCGGCTTTGCTGTTTATGTATCTTTAAATCTGTTACTGAAGCTCCCTTTCTCGGATGCATTCCTTCACTCGCAATCGATGGTCTCGTTCCTTTACAGGGCACTTCGTTATGCTGTCATAACCTTTGTCGCGATCGGAATATATCCTAAGCTCTTTGCGCCTGTTGAAAACAAGCTTAGAGCACTTTGGCGAGGAAAGTCTTCAAACGCTCATTCGAAGGATTCGTAAAGATCTGCTCAGGAGTTCCTTCTTCGATGATCTTACCGTCATCCATGAATATAACGCGTGAACCTACTTCCTTCGCAAATCCCATCTCATGAGTAACTACTACCATCGTCATTCCGTCTCTTGCGAGATCCTTCATAACATCAAGAACTTCACCGACCATCTCAGGATCGAGCGCTGATGTAGGCTCATCGAAAAGAAGAACATCTGGTGACATACAAAGAGCACGTACAATTGCTATACGCTGCTTCTGTCCGCCTGAAAGCTGACTAGGGTAGGATGATCCACGATCTCCGAGAGCAACCTTTTCGAGAAGAGCCTGGGCCTTTTTAGTAGCATCCTCTTTACTCATCTTAAGAAGCTTCGTAGGTGCAAGGATCATGTTGTCTAAGATAGACAGGTGAGGGAAGAGGTTAAAGTGCTGGAACACCATTCCCATCTTCATGCGAAGCTTATTGATATCAGTCTTCGGAGAAGTGATATCAACACCTTCGAAAGTGATCGTTCCGCTGGTCGGACGCTCAAGAAGGTTAAGTGAACGCAGGAATGTGGATTTACCTGATCCTGAAGGGCCGATGATAACTACGACCTCACCTTTCTTAATGTCAGCGGAAACACCGTCTAATGCCTTGATGGCGCCCATATTGTAATGCTTACATAAGTCTTTAACGCTGATCAATACTTCATTATCGCTCACTGTTCCTTAGCCTCCTCTCAAGAATTGAAATAAGTTTGCTGAAGAAGATAACTATTACAAGATAGATACCTGCGACAGCTAAAAGAGGCATAAAAGCCGAATATGTGCGGCTTCTGATAACGTCACCGCCACGAGTAAGATCCTGGATACCTACGTAACCGGATACTGATGTTTCCTTGATGAGAACGATGAACTCGTTCGCGAGGGCAGGAAGAACGTTCTTAAGTGCCTGAGGGATAACAATGTATACCATTGTCTGGATATAGTTAAATCCCAGCGATCTACCTGCTTCGAACTGACCATTGTCGATACTCATGATACCTGATCTGATGATCTCAGCTACATATGCTCCCGAGTTGAATCCGAAAGCGAGGACAGCGATCATTATCTGGTTCGTTGATGATGCGAAGATGATGTAGTAAGTGATCATGAGCTGAACTACTACAGGTGTTCCTCTGATGATCGTAAGATAGAACTTAACGATAGCGTTAAGAGTGATAAGCAAGACCTTACCAAATCCCGGTCTCATATCACGGATCGTCTTATCATGTGTTGAACGTACGATCGCAGCAACGATTCCAAGTGCGATACCCAGAAGGACCGCAAAGAACGTGATCTCGAGAGTTGCTCCGAGACCTTTAACAAGGTACATATATCTTTTGTCATCTACGAAGTTAAGGATAAAATCGTCCTTAAGCTTCTGCATCCATGAAGGAAGCGCGAGCATGACATATTGAATGTTATAGCTGAACATTAAGAAATCCCCCAATGACTTCTTTTTAATAACAGGACTTCATTTTAAAAAAAATAAAGGCGGAAATAAAGTACTTTCCGCCTTTTTTGTTTAATTTGTCAATTAACCGGATCAGCCGTTTGAAGGGATATACTTTTCGATGATTCCATCGATAGTACCGTCATCTGTGAGTTCCTTCAAAGCATCGTTTACCTGATCCATGAGCTCAGTGTTGTCCTTGTTGAAGCAGATAGCATAATCCTCAACAGTGTAAGGAGTATCGAAGATAACAAGTCCTTCGTTTGCAGCTACATAAGACTTAGCTGGCTCGTTGTCGATAACGACTGCATCAACCTTACCGGATGTGAGAGCGATAACGGCATCGTTACCCTTGGAGAAACGAACTACCTTATCTTCATTATCTTCACCGAGGTCGCCTGTGATATAGATATCACCTGTTGTACCTGTCTGAACACCGATAGAGTATTCACCGCTCAAGAGTGCATCAAGATCTGTGATAGGGGAATCTTCCTTAACGATAACAGCCTGGATACCTGTAGCGTATGATGTAGAGAAGTTAACGCTCTGCTTACGCTCGTCAGTAACTGTCATACCAGCCATACCCATATCATACTTGCCGCTCTGAACACCTGCGATGATGGAATCGAACTCAACGTCCTGGATCTCGAGCTCAAGACCGAGCTTGTCAGCGATTGCCTGAGCGATCTCAGCGTCGATACCGACGATCTTATCACCGTCATAGTACTCATACGGTGGGAAATACGCATTTGTAGCCATAATGAGCTTACCCTTTTCAACGTTTGTTGACTTCTTAGAGCAGCTTGCAAATGCAAGACCCATTGTAAGGATCATTCCGACTGCAATTACTTTTGTAAAAAACTTCTTCATAAATTGCCTCCCATATAATATTGAAATAACCAACATATTGATTGTATCACACAGGCGCAACAGTGTTTTAGAGAAAACGAGAAATGGAATTAAAGATATTTATATCGCATTTGTATTGTAAAATGAGGCTATTGGGCTGATGTAATATAATATCGAGGTTTGTTTTTGCTTTTACGAAAGGAGAACTGTTATGAAGAAGTTAAAGATCACAAAAACAATATTGGCTTTGGTACTTGCTATGGTCATGGCAGGATCGGCATTCGCTCTTGCAGGATGCAGCAAGGATTCAAAATCTTCCAGGTCTGACAGAAGATCATCCAGAGATGACGACGATGATGACGAAGACGACGAAGAAGATGAAGACGAAGATGAGGATGATGAGGACGAGGACAAGGACGATAAGAAGGATAAGAAAGATAAGAAGAAAGACAAAAAGAAAGATAAGTCGTCCGACAAGAAGACTGATTCAACAGATGTCGTAGAGGATGTAAAAGTCGAAAAAGAAGAGGTTTTCGACGGATATACAGATACAACAATAAAAATGATGGCTGAAGAGTACGAAGAAATGGGTTATATCGTCGAGCCTATCTTTGCTTCAGATATCGGTGCTAAGGATTACAACTTTATCGAAGGATTTACGATGTATCTTAAGGGCCAGGAAGAATATGCCATGAACTGGGGCAAGTTCGAGAGCAACGATGACGCAGAGCAGTTTGTAAAAGAAGTATGGATCGCTAACTGCGAAGGTTTTAGCGATTATGATATCTCCGGAATGTATGGTTTCTATGTTGACGGATATTACGCAGGTTCTGTCACATATGACGGCTTATTGCAGTTCGTACCTTATGAGGGCGATGGACGTGAGAATAATGCATCCCCTAGCGATTTTGATGATCCTACCGTTTCAGCTGTTTGCAAGGAACTTCAGGATAAGGGCTTCAAGGTAGAGAAGGGTTATGAGGATAACACTTTTACTGCTTATGGTGTAAACGAGGATCGTCGTCATGTCGTTACAAATTGCAAGAAGTATAAAGATTTAGATGATGCAAAGGAGTCCATCGAAAGAGGAATGTCTTCTATGTATTCTGTAGATATTACTTATGAAGATAACAGTGACGGCTCTGTCAATATCCTTATCGAAGGTGACGATGCATATCATATCTTCCCGATCGAAGGAACGATCTCTGCTGACGGAGTTTCAGTACTTACAAATATCGAATTCTCCTGATCCCCTGATCGGAGATATCAACTGACTAATAGATTCCCTCTTTGCAGTATTGCAGGGAGGGAATTATTATGCTTTCTTTTTGTGTTTTCCGCTCTTGATCGCATCGATGTAAAGTCCCGGATGGAACAGTATGAGAAGCGGGAAAAGCTCCAAACGGCCTGCGAGCATATCGAACATCAGTACATACTTCGAAAAATCGTTAAAGAACGAGAAGTTCGCTGTCGGACCTACAAGATTAAGACCTGGACCAATGTTGTTCATTGTTGCGAGAACTGCTGAGAAGTTGGTCGAGAAGTCGTAGTTTTCGATAGAGATAAGAAAGATCGAAGCGAAGAACAGTATTATGAACGTAATGAAGTAAACGTTGATAGAGCGTACTACTTCGTGCTCTACAGGCTTTCCGTCCATCTTTACCTTGCTCACGCGTCTTGGATGGATGTAGTTCTTAAGCTCTTTTCCAATCGTCTTGATGAGAACGACGAGACGTGTGACCTTGATACCGCCGCCGGTGGAACCTGCGCAGGCACCGACAATCATGAGGATAACAAGAACGACTTTACAGACGTTAGGCCACAAATCGAAGTCGGCTGAAGAGAATCCCGTTGAAGATATGATGGAAGCTACCTGGAAAACGGTGTGTGTCATCGTCTCGAAAGGTGTAGAGAACATATGCCTGATGCTTACAAATATGATCGTAACTGCAGATGCGATGAGAAGGAGATAGTAATGGATCTCCTCGATCGCGAATGCCTTTTTGAACTGACCGAAAAGCAAAAGGTAGTAGATATTGAAGTTAAGACCGAACAGGATCATGAAGATAGAAACGACCCACTGGATGTAAGGCGAGAAGCTCATGAAACTGTCATTCCTGATTCCGAAACCACCTGTACCGGCTGTTCCGAATGAGGTCATAAGACTGTCGAGGATACTCATTCCTCCGAAGATAAGGAGGACGACTTCAAGGAGCGTAAGAAATACGTAGATGATGTAAAGAAGCCTTGCCGTATGTCTTACCTTTGGTACGAACTTACCTACGGAAGGTCCAGGGCTCTCGGCACGCATGAGATTGATGTGTGAGCCGCCGCTCATCGGAACGACTGCCAGAAGGAATACGAGAACGCCCATACCGCCGATCCAGTGTGTGAAACTTCTCCAGAACAGGCAACATGTCGGCATCGATTCGACTTCCGGAAGGATACTCGCACCGGTTGTCGTAAAGCCCGAGATCGTCTCGAAAAGCGCGTCGGTAAATGATGGGATAGTTTTGGAGATATAAAACGGCAGACATCCCACAAGACTCATGAGGATCCAGCTTAATGCAGTCGATACGCAGCCCTCTTTAAGATAGAAAACCATGTCGTCAGGCTTTTTCCAGACGAGAGGGAGACTTACAAAGAATGTGCCGAGCGAGACATAGAGAAAGATGAATGTAGTTTTCTCACCGCAGAATAGTCCTACGATAAACGGAAGGAGCAGAAAAAGCGCTTCGAGGCGGAGAACATTACCCAAGATGTATCTAATAATCTTAGTATTCATCGTTTACCTCAAAATGTCGTTGATGTCCGAAAGACCCTTATGAGTCGTAACGATAAGGACATTGTCGCCTTCACTGATCATATCAGAACCTGTCGGGATCTTGATGACACCATTATGCGAGATGAATGCTATAAGGAGATTATCCTTAAGTGTCAGCTCCTTAAGTGTCTTGCCCGTAACCTTAGGCGCATCTGATACTGAGAATTCTATTGCTTCGACCCTGTTATCGAAAATGTGATACAGCGTCTCGATGTTTCCTCTGGAGCCCATCTTGGCACGTACATAAGCGATGATAGCTTCTGACGTGATGTACTTCGGATAGATAACACTTCCGAGGTTGAGGTTATTGATTACTTCGGTAAAACCGATCCTGTTGACCTTTGTGATTACCTTCGCATCAGAGACCTGCTTGGTGTACAAAGTGAGCATTATGTTCTCTTCGTCGATACCCGTAAGAGGAACAACGGAATCGAAAGACTGGATACCAGCTTCCTTAAGGAAGTCCTGATTGATACCGTCTCCGTTAAGGATAACAGCCTTAGGAAGGAGAGTACAAAGCCTCTCGCAACGTGCACGGTCGTTCTCTATGATCGTTACTTCGATACCTCGTCTAAGAAGTTCGTCAGCGAGGTAATAGGCAGATCTTCCTCCGCCTATGATGAGAGTATTCTTAACAGCTTTAGTAGCGAAACCGATCTTAGTCAGGAACTGCTTAGCTGCCTTACGAGTAGCTGCGAAAGATATGATATCGCCCTTCTTGAGCTCGAAGCTACCGGAAGGGATAGTGATCGAATTGTCACGCTCAACGGCACAGATGAGGATATCATTCGTGATATTCATACCGAGGTGGGATATCGTCATTCCGTCAAGGATGTTGTCATCAGGGATCTTGATCTTGATAAGTTCAGCCTGATTGTGTGCGAAAGAGTTGACCTCGAGAGCTGTAGGGAGATATAAGATCCTGGCTGTCTCTCTAGCCGCTTCAAGATCAGGATTGATGATGAGTGCGAGGCCCAACTTATCACGCAGGTAACTTGCTTCAGCACTGTAGTCAGGAGTACGAACTCTGGCGATAGCCGAACATTTACCGAATTGCTTAGCGATAATACAACAGAGGAGGTTAAGTTCATCTGAACCGGTTACTGCGATCAGGACATCTGTGTTCTGAACGTCCGCATCACGCTGAGCCTCAAGGCTAGCGCCATTACCGATGATTCCCATTACGTCATAGAGATTAGCGAGTTCCTGGACCTTGTTGGAGTCCGTGTCGATTATGGTTATATCGTGACCTTCGTCACTCAACTGCTCGATCAATGTTGCTCCGACTTTACCGCATCCGATGATAACGATCTTAAGTCCGGTAGATGGTTTCATATCTGCCTCCCCGAAAAACTAATACTTCAATTTTACTATTATTATCACTAAAATAAAGTAAAAAATAGTCAACAGTCAGGAGCTTAGTTTGTGGAAGAATTCCCTTTTATTGTAGATGATGTATCATTAAGGGCTTTTTTCAGGTTCGAGATAACATACGCCGAGATGACGGAGGGCAGGGAGAATATTCTTTTCGATGACTGCCGTATCACCTTGGAAGATTATAAGATCGCCATGGAGAATCTCAAGGATGCGGGATTATGCCGTAAGGATTTCTGTGAGGAGTGGTATGAGCATGTCTTCATCCGTCTTAAGGACGAATTCGGCATCAGATACAACAGTTACGCGATAGGATACGGTCTGCCTGTCTATAACAACGAGAAAGAGATCACGGATGCCATATGTTTCTGGTGTAAGGAACAGTATGACAAGTATCTCGACAAGGAAGGCGACAGCGAGATCCCTAACTATACTGAATGCCTGAGGTCGATCTCTTTCTTCAGGAATAATGTCGATCTCCCTCTCGAAAAGAGGAAGTTCACGACGCTCATGAAGAGGTATTCAGTACGAAGCCTCGGATCGACGTCTAATATCAACTCCGCTCCGACAGAGCGAAGGGTCCTTTTCAAGCGCTTCGTAAACGACCTTTGTAAGGTAAGCGATTTCTATGGCGTGAGAGCAAAGGGCTTCTCATATCTTTTCGGAAATGTGTGCTTTAAGAAAGATATCCAGGCGGCCAAAAAACTGTTCCTTGACCTTTATCAGGTTGACGAGGACACTAGGCTTGCAGGGCTTTTGGGAGATATCTATTACGGTTACTTCGACGATGTGCCTGACTACACCACGGCGTTTATGTATTACACGGTAAGCGGTCTTGACGGCAATACCGATGCGCTCCTTAAGGTAGCAGAGATGCTCGCCGAAGGCCGCGGAACAGTGAGAAATGAGAAGGTCGCGAGAGCCACGGTGATGAATCTTTACGACCAGACCTATTCTGAGTTCTGTAAAGGCATGTTCGCTTGTTCGCTCCCTGAAGTAGCGAGGACGATCGGTAATTTCTGTGCCAGGGGTATCGCCGGAAAAGCCGATGCCATGGAGGCTTTCAAGTATCTCAATATTGCCAAGTACGCACTTAACAGGCGTATGACCGAATGCGGAATGATGACAGATTCGTCGCTCATGGAAGAGATAAGGCTCCTCTATGATGCGCTTGCACGCGAAGTCGGAACGAATCCGAACGCTTCGCAGGTCATATCGGAAGTTCCGAATCTTTTCCTTACGGCGCTTACTGACAGCTACAAGGTAGAGGTCGAGGTAAGGCCTGTAAAGAGCGAGTTCAAGCTTATCTCGAGAAGGATCCGAAAAGAAGGAGAAGAGGTCCCTTCAGGCATCTTCGTCGATTTTCCTCTCATAGAATATGCGACGCTGACAGATGAAGTTACGGAGTTTTTCCCTAAGAAGTCGAAGGTGATGATAAAGGGCAACAAGACGACCTTTATCGCTGATGAGATGGTCTACGACACAAAAGAGAAGCTCTGTATTTTCAAGAATTCGGGAATAGTAGTAGCCAAGATAAAGACAGGCATGTATGTAGCAAGAGTCAGGTAGGTGGATTATGGACAGACCCTCAAAAGAACAGGTTCAGTCACTTGTAAAAGAGCTTAAGGCGACGGATAACGCCCTGAGCCAGACAGTTTCGACGATCTCCAAGCACAAGGGAGACGTCAAGAAATACTATAGTGAACTATGTAAGAGAGGCGTCGAAAAGTCACTTTCCGAAGTTCCGATAGAATCGCTCAATACCGAATCAGACGGTATCAACATTACAGCGCTTAAAAATGCCGGCTACGTGAATCTCAGTAACATTCTCGGAAGGTCTGAGGAAGAACTTAAGCAGGTGCAGGGCATAGGCGATGTCATGGCTTCCAAGATCGTTCAGAATGCTAATGAGAGCAGGGACAAGATCGTAAAGAACTATTCTCTCAGGATAACGGCTGAAGATACGGAAGATCCTGCTATAGAAGGATTTATCTCTGAACTTTATTACCTCATGAAGCTCGGTACGACAGGTGACGAGATCTCTGCTCTTTATGATGTCTCGCACTTTCAGATCATTGAGAATTCCCCTAAGGCTGAGGCTATCAACGTCGTATGGATCAAGTGGACTTTCTAGACTGATCAGACAAAGAAAGAGCGACTTAATGCCTACGCTACACTGCTTAAGCTTAAGGAAACGGGTTATGTCGAGAACGCATCCGCTCTTCAGGCTAAGTATCAACAGACTGTCGGATCGATAGGAAGCGGTGAAGCCGTTCAGGCGTTCAAGACTAATACTGCGCCGTTCTACGCGTTCATGGAGCGCCTTTTCGGAAAGGATGCCGTTAAGGATGAAGATCAGGTCCTTCTCCTTCCGGAGGAAGTCTTCA
>JAGCGE010000013.1 GCA_017649745.1 Clostridiales bacterium
GATGGAAAGGCATTGCGATCATGGGACGGATCTTGGAGAGATCGATCATGATCATGCCGTCGTAATATGCCACCTCGCCGGGATTCAATTCCTTGTAATCCTCGCTGCGTCCGTGTACGTCATAGAACTCCTTGATCTGATCGTCGGTCTTCCAGATGGAGGACAGACAGGTCGTCTCGGTGGTCATAACGTCAATGCCAATACGGAAATCTGCGGACAGGCTGGATACGCCGGGTCCCACAAACTCCATCACCTTATTCTTTACGTAGCCATTCTTGAACACTGCGCCAATGATGGCAAGTGCCACGTCCTGAGGACCTACGCCCTTTACGGGTGCGCCGGTCATGTATACGCCGACAACGCCGGGCATGTTGATGTCATAGGTCTGGTTCAGGAGCTGCTTTACCAGCTCGGGACCGCCCTCACCCATTGCCATAGTACCGAGCGCACCATAACGTGTGTGTGAATCAGAACCCAAAATCATGCCGCCGCATGTAGCGAGCATTTCTCTTGCATACTGGTGGATAACTGCCTGATGAGGAGGTACATAGATTCCGCCGTACTTCTTGGCAGCTGTAAGACCGAACATGTGGTCATCTTCGTTGATCGTTCCGCCTACTGCACAAAGTGAGTTATGGCAGTTAGTAAGAACGTAAGGAATCGGGAACTTCTCAAGACCTGAAGCTCTAGCTGTCTGGATGATTCCTACATATGTGATGTCGTGTGAAGTCAGCTTGTCGAACTTGATCTTAAGCTGATCCATGTTACCTGATGTGTTGTGATCCTTAAGGATACCGTAAGCGATAGTGCCCTGCTTAGCGGATGCCTTGTCTGCTGTCTTACCGGACTTAGCTGCAACTGCTTCTGCTGCACCGGCCTTATCTTCGATGAGTTCGACGCCGTTAATGAGCCAAGCGCCGTTTTCGAGAGTAGAAATCATAGTAGTTACCTCATTTATGCATAGATTACGCGTGATATTATACAAGTAATAAGAAGGTTATTCAATTATTCTCCTCCTTGCATTACTGATTTATGGTTTTATAAACACCGCATTAAGAATATATGTTCATTATCAGTCGCACAGTTCGTTTATTGAGACTTTTGCTATTCTGCATATAAAAAACCTGTAAACGATATCGTTTACGGGTTAATGATTTTTGTCTCAACAATAAAACTTCGATATATTATGCATTCGGCAATTCAAGCAGACGAAGTGCATTGCCGTAATAAACGGCTTCCTTCTCGGATCCATCCAGGCATTCATCCACCAGATCAAAAGTTTCTTTCTGATCACACCATGGACTATCGCTGGCAAAAAGCATATGATCCACGCCATTCTTTTCGATCATTTTCCTGAACAATTCACGGCTAAGCGGAGGAACAAGCAACGGATTTGCTGCAAGGCTGTCCCTACCCTCCGGGGTATCTTTTAATGGTCGTACAGGATTTAATGCAAACGAGGTATCGAGATATGCTCCTCTACCACATAACAGCTCGTATACTTTCTCCCAGCGTGCATATGATCCCATGTGTGCAAGCACGATCTTTTCGGGGTGAACTTCATCAAGCATCCTGCTTATCCTCTCAGGATCAGCGGAATCCCCCGGAAAACTCAGATCCTTCCCTGCATGGATTACCACGATCAATCCGAGCTCACAAGCACAATCGATAATCCTCAGATTCCTTATATCGTCTATAGCGACTTCCTGATACAGGGAATGCAGCTTGATTCCTTTTATACCCGTCTCTGCCAGTTCTTTCAGGATTTCCCTGTAATCTTCATTATCAGGATGGATCCCGCCAAATGACAAAAGCCGCGGGAAATATCTGTCATTTACATCCTTAGCGACTTTGTTTATCGTTTTACACTGTGAAGGATTAGTTACGACAGGTAAGATAACGCTCATGTCAACATGTGCCCTGTCCATTGATCTCAAAAGTGATGAATTAGTACCTTCTGTATAATGACGGATAGACGCATCACCGGCAATCTTCAGGACAGCCTTATTTGCCAGTTTTTCAGGGAAAGTATGTGTGTGGAAATCTATCAACATCTTGTTTGTCTCCTATTTAGAGGGTTCATTCCTGTATCTGTATTACTAAACCCTAAACACAACAAGAATATTATCATCCATCTACTCGAAAAAAAAGCCGAAAGTGCGTGGAACAATGAATGGAATCCCGTATTCACAAACGATCTTTGCGAACATCTTAAACAGCAACAGCAATTTTATCCAATTCTGAAAACTCTCCTTTCATAAGACCACGGTAATGTGTCCAGCTTAATTCGGGACGCAGTGCGTCCTGAATTGGAAATACAGTATAGAACTTACGCATTTTTCGTAAATTGCTCTCATCAAATCCTTTTCCAAACTCACCAGACAACTTCTCAGCAAGATAAATAAGTAGTTGCTTTCCATACGCAGCTCGTTCGCTTTCTCTTGTTATAAACATAAGAGCACCCCCGTAAATTGTAACATCACTGTCCAACTTACGGGGGTAACTTCATTGTGTTTGGCGGAGACGGAGAGATTCGAACTCTCGTGCCGGTTGCCCAGCAAACGCATTTCGAGTGCGCCCCGTTATGACCAC
>JAGCGE010000014.1 GCA_017649745.1 Clostridiales bacterium
CATGGGCAATTGTTTGCATCTGGCTCCTTGTAGATCTTAAGTGTCTTACCGTTAACTGTGATTGTGTCCTCACCAGCTGAAACAGTATCCTTAAGAGCGTAAGAACCCTGAGCTGAATCATACTTCAAAAGATGAGCGAGCATCTTAGGGCTTGTAAGATCGTTGATAGCAACAACCTCATAACCTTCTGCACCGAACATCTGACGGAAAGCGAGACGGCCGATACGACCAAAACCATTAATTGCGACTTTTACTGCCATGATTAATTCCTCCTAAAATTCCCGAATCCGGGAAAATACTATGTGTGCCAACTGCACCTTACAAATGTTACAACAGTTTTACATGCAATACAATAATTAATAATAAGAAGATTAGGTGTTTTTGTGGCAAATGAAAACTCAAAACCCCCTGTTTTTTAAAAATTTACATTAAAACGATTTTCACACGAAAAAACATTCACAAAAAACTTCCCCAAAAGCATAAAATACTTTTGAGGCAGTCAAATTGATTTGTAAACCTTTTATCCTCTGTCTATTGCATAAGCTGCGCAGATCTCAGTGAATTCCTGTGACTGAACAAAACTGTTAAAGACCTGATCTTTGGTCATGCCGTTGTTCATGTTACTGAGCCAATAGTTAAGTCCGTCTGTATCAGGCTCACGTCCCATGAATGTCTTATACATTCTAGTGATAAGTTCCTTATTATCGAAGTTGTGATCGTTGAACTCTTTGCTATAGAAGAATTCGTGAGCTGCCTGTGAACCTGTAAGTTCAAGATTTGTTAATCCAAGACTCCAATACTTAAGACCGCCCTCTTCCGGTTCACGACCAAGGCACTCAGTGTAAAGTCTTGTTGCAAATGCTATGGCATTCTTTGAAGCCTTAGTTGCCTTTGCTGTAGGTGCACCACTCTTTACTCCGTAAGTAGCACAGATATCACACCACTCAGGTGAGTTGATGAAGCCTTCAACAACTGTATCCTTGCCTACTGACTTTAAGCTATTCATCCAGAAGTTGAAACCATCCGGATCATTAGCTGCATCACGATCGAAGAATGTCTTATAAAGAACCTTCAAGAAATCTTCATCGCTTAAGTTTCTGCCTTTGAACTCAGAACTTGTGAGGAAGAATCTTGCACAATCTGCACCTGTGAGTGTTCCGTTACCAACTAACTCACACCAATAATCTTTACCCTCTTTTTCGGAAGGGCGATTAAGAGCAACTACATAAAGGCGCTCTACAAAATCTTCAAAGCCTCCTCCTAAGTTGGATTTAGATGCGACCTTTAACTTAAGAGAGTGTGTGGGATCATAGCCCATAAAATAGAAATAATAAGTTTGACCACCCTTAAGATCCAGAGAAAGATTCATATCTGTAGTAAACTTACCTTCAGCCAATTTATATTGAATCTCGTTATCAACTATGCTTCCGTCATTAAACACTTTATAACTGTCAAATGACGCAATCAGATTATCAGCCTCGTCAAAAACACCCATATTTAATTCGACCGTTTCTATGTCAGCATCGGAGGTAAATATATATGTATCATCTTTACTTGGAGTAAAAGCAAAGACTTTTTGTTCTACTTCAATATATATGTCCAGATCATGAGTACCCTCCGTTAAGATATTCGACTTTGAAGTATCTTTAACAAAAACCATATCATTCGCGTACCACTCATAACCCTCATTTGAAGTTAAAGATCTGGATATAACACGCGGGTCATTAATATTATTCAGGTTTAGTGTCGGATACTTGATCAGATTCTGACCAAAATACTCAAGATCATCGCCAAGCATAAATGCATAATACTCATTGATGTTGTCACCCTTAGGAATGTCATAAGTATGTTCGAACGAACCACCTTTATTTACAAGATAAAAACTACCTGTGTCTTCCGGCAACTTCATATCACCCAAACGAACGACTCTGACATGGTAAGTGTCTACTACACCATTAACTAAAACACTACAAGTAACATAGTCACCTGCTTTTGCACTACATGTTTCCGTCTTTATTATATTTGAGTCGTTATTTATTCTCCATGCGATCAAATCCACATTTCCAATATACGAAACAAAAGACAATTCAATCGGACCAGAACCTTTTATTCCTACAAAAGTTTCCCTAAAGCAAGAAAGATGAGCCGTCTCTTTAGCACCATTCTCACTGTAAATGAATTCTCCGTCTGCTGCCATAATCTCAAATTTTCCATTTGAAGTTGCACTTATGTGTATACTGTACTCTCCTGCAGGAAACAAACGCATAAAATAAGTTCCCGAAACATCGTAGGAATAGCTAGTGCTTGAATTTACATTCTTGATCACATATTCTGAACCTGAAGAAGAAGTTCCAAAAGCGCATTCCACCATACGATCAAGTTTAAACTTATACTCTGATTCACCTGCTGAATATTCATAAATAACCCTTCCATCCGTGATAGGATTTGGAACCTTATTATCCGCATGCACACTAACAAATGGAATTGCAACAATGATCATGATCGTAAGCATCATGCTTATTAATTTTTTGAACATATTTCCCCTCCGTTTCTAATTAAACAAAAGTGCACTTTGAAATAATCATCAGATATTTCCAAGTGCACTAATGTTAATAAATATTTTTTATCCTCTGTCTATCGCGTAATTTGCGCAGATCTCAGTAAACTCCTGTGACTGAACAAAACTGTTAAAGACCTGATCTTTAGTCATGCCATTGTTCATGTTACTGAGCCAATAGTTAAGTCCGTCTGTATCAGGCTCACGTCCCATGAATGTCTTATACATTCTTGTGATAAGTTCCTTATTGTCATAACCATGATCATTGAATTCCTGACTATAGAAGAACTCGTGAGCAGCCTGCTTACCTGTAAGCTCGCAGTTAGTAAGTCCTAAGCTCCAGTACTTAAGTCCGCCTTCCTCAGGTTCACGTCCAAGACATTCTGTATAAAGTCTTGTTGCAAATGCTGTTGCATTCTTTGAAGCCTTTGTTGCCTTAGCTGTAGGTGCTCCACTCTTAACTCCATAAGTAGCGCATATATCACACCACTCAGGAGAATTTATGAAGCCTTCAACAACTGTATCCTTACCTACAGACTTAAGGCTGTTCATCCAGAAGTTGAAGCCATCCGGATCATCAACTGCATTACGATCGAAGAATGTCTTGTAAAGAACTTTCAAGAACTCTTCATCGCTCAATCCTCTTCCCTTGAACTCAGGACTTGTAAGGAAGAATCTAGCACAGTCTGCGCCTGTGAGAGTTCCGTTACCAACTAATTCGCACCAGTAATCTTTACCCTCTTTTTCGGACTGACGGTTAAGAGCTACAACATAGAGACGTTCAACAAAATCATCGAAAGTCATATCGTCATTTTGGTCGGTCGAATTCTGAATCTTAGGAAATGGTGAGTTGATCTTTATTGGAGCACTTGCAAAATCGGTCTCGTACGTATCGTTAATATCTTCTGCAAGGATATACACGTAGTAGCTGCTTCCCCAGCCATCGGTTGAAAGACTGGAAGGTAACGTAAATGTTCCTTCGGTAGCTGATGCTTTTTCAAGTTCATCATAATACAGTATCGAGGCATTGTTGGTATTACCTGCAACATATTCCTTATCAACGATCATGATCGATACTCGTGTTGCATTTTCGGCGTCTTTTCCCATTATCTGATAAGGTATCGTTACTGTATTATCTTTAGCTGTAACCTCTTTCCCCTCCGAGATTGAAGCAACAAGATTCTCGTCTAGAAGAGTAAGTTTATAAGATGCACCTGTCTCACCATATTTGCCGGAGATCGACGATGAGAAGATTACAGTTGACAGATCAATGTTTAAAGCAGGCGCCATACCATCAGTGTCGTATACCTGTACAGAAACCATACAACCATCGCTATCTATTTCTCCCATTGAGTCAGAGTGTTGGATATTAGAAGAACGTAGGCACCACCAGTTACCTTTTCTATGATTGATAACTTTATGCCTTTTAATATCTGGATAATACCAATTACCTGTAGTTGTCCATCCTGTATCCGATGAGTATCCGTAGTTTTCATTAAGGACATCAGCAGCATCGAGCAAGAATATATGATCTCCGGTTAATCCAACCGTTTTACCATACATATACTCTTCATATGATCCTGGTGCATATGGAATTCCACCTTCTATTTTACTAAGTGCGATCGAATTTTTTTCCGGATCAGAAAATGCTTTATTGTAGAATTCATCATTAAGCAATCCTCTCATCCTGCAGTTTTCCCAGTCATTGATGTAAGTGGCGACATTTCCTCCGGAGTATATAGGCTTATCAGCGTCCAAGAATATTGTTGTTCCGCCATAAATTGTCGTCACCGGATCAAGCACTCTGAACTTTATCGGTTTTTTCGAATAATTACCAAAATAGACATAGCTTCCTTCCCATGGCGTTGATGGTTCAGGGGCAGATGGCTTTGCTATCTCAGATGTTCCCAGCCTTGTATTCTCCTGATTCTTAGTAGTATCGGCAAATACTCTTGCTGATTCTGTGATACTCGGGATAAATGCCAAGGTCATAGTTGCCGTAGTAATACCGGCAAGGATCTTTGTTACTCGACTCTTAAACTGCTGCTTCATATCTTCCTATATCCTTTCTCTTATGATTCAATCCGATATATTCAGATCTCAGGCTTAAAGCAAGGCATAAACTCAAGTTTAAAAAGGTTAGCCTTGTGCTTTCTGTCAATAATAGCTTTCTTATCCTGATCCTCGATCTTACCTTCTCTGATATAGACATCGAGTTCAGCATATGTAAATCCGAGATTATCTTCATCCGTCTTTCCGCAAAGTCCGTCGATCGGTGTTTTCTCGACAAGCTCATTAGGAAGTCCCAGAAGATGTCCGATCTGCTTCATCTCAGTTACTGTGATAAACGAACAAGGACTGAAATCACCTACTGAATCTCCGTAGCGTGTCGAATAACCGACCCAATCTTCAGAGAGATTACAAGTATTCGCAACGCGACCGTTGTTAGACTGACCTACTGCATACAAAGTAGCCATCCTTATTCTTGGCGGGATATTCTGAATTGTCTGAGGTGTTACTTCCATATCCTTAGGAAGGCTGTTGAGCACACCCTGAACTGCATCCTTGATGTTTATCTCGTAATTCTTTATTCCCAAGTGATTAACAAGAAGTCTCGCACAATCAATATCGTGCTGCTCACCGTTAGGCATAAGAACACCGATAACGCGGTCTTTTCCAAGAGCTTCTACACAAAGTGCAGCTACGATAGATGAATCCTTACCTCCGGAGATACCGACGATCGCATTACATCCAGGTCCGTTCTTCTCGAAAAAGTCACGGATCCATTCAACGCATTCATTCTTTACTTTCAACGCATCAAATTCGTACATAGAAGTCACCTCGAAAAATTAATAAACGTCAACCTGACAGAACTTCATCGTTGTGAGCGCAGCCTCGTGAGACTCAGGAGTTACGCCTGCACAGCATGAACTGTCAACTGAAACCTTGATCTCAGGGAATTGAGCCTTGAGGATAAGAGCATTGGATACAACGCAGATATCTGTGCAAAGACCAACAAGTTCGATCTCTTCAAAAGACTTGTTATTCCAGTTAGGCCATCCGAAGTTAGGCTTATCAACGATCTCACAACCATCAACATAAAGCCCGTCGGCGATCTGCCAGCCTTTGCTTCCTTCGATACAGTGAACTACCGGAAGTTTCTTGCCTTCTGCTGTATCAAGATAATTGTCATGATGAGTATCGCGTGTGAAGATAACTTCATCGCCGTTTTTAATGTACTCTTCGATCTTTTTCTTAACATTAGGAACGATGGCAACTGCTTCCTTCGTTCCGAGCGCCATGTCGATAAAGTCATTCTGCATATCGACGACTATCAATGTTTTCTTCATGGTAAAGCCTCCTTATTTTCTATTAGTTGCAACAACACGCTTGATGTTGATTCCCTGATCAATAAACTTCTGTTCAAACTCGGTCCTTACGTTCTCTTTATCGAATTCACTATTCTGAAGTTCTCTCGTAAGTTCAGAAAGTTCAAAATTGCAGAATTCGAATTCTTCAAGAGAAAAATCAAACAGGATATCATTATCAGTCTTCATCCAGATCTGACCACCGTTTTTGAGCATCTTCTTATACTGAACAAGAAAATCCCTATATGTGAGCCTTCTCTTAGGCTTGTTCCTTCTGGACCATGGGTCGCTGAAGTTAAGGAACATCTTATCAACTTCATCCTCTTCGAAATAATTTTCGAGAAGGTTGGCATCAACATTCAGGAAGAAAAGATTAGGGATCTCTTCGTTGTGAGCTTTTTCGATAGCTGCAAGGATGACGGAAGAATCGCGCTCAAGTGCGATATATAAAACGTCCGGATACTTTCTTGCCATCTCGGTACAGAATTTACCCTTACCACAGCCGATCTCCAGGAATAACTCACAGTCACTCGGGAAACCGCATATCTCTCTCCACTTGCCTTTGTTCTGAAGCGGATTCTCGAACCAACGCTCCTTACAACGCTCCATTCTCTCAGGAATATGTCTTTTTGTTCTGGCTCTGGCCATTATCTTATCACCTCATCATAAATCTGTTCACAGACGCGGACTGACTCCATCGCGTCTTTAGTATAATAGGTCGCGCCGATCTGATCGGCAACGTCCTGTGTAAGAACTGCGCCTCCGACAAATGTCGGAACATCAAGACCTTGTTCTTTAAGTGCTTCGATCGTCTTTCTCATATAAACGACCGTTGTCGTCATAAGTGCAGAAAGTCCGACCGCTATAGGCTTATATTCGCGTACTGCATCGCAAATGACAGACGCCTTAACATCTTTTCCAAGATCGATGACTTCGAAACCGTAGCTTTGGAGTACGACCTTGACGATGTTCTTACCGATATCGTGTACGTCAGCTTCGACCGTCGCTATTACGATAGGTCCCTTCGCAGAAGAAGCATCAGTCTTGATATTCTTTCTGATCTCATCGAAAACAAGCTTAGCTGTCTCTGCTGATACCATAAGCTGTGGCAGGAAGATCTTACCCTTATCGTAATCATTTCCGACTTTATCGAGAGCAGGGATAAGTGAATCCGATACGATCTCCAAAGGAGTCTTATCCAGCTTACCTGCTTCATCAACTGCCTTATGCTTCTGTCCCTTAACGATAGCATCAAACAAAGGATCGCCTGATGACTCGTCAGTACCATTGGCAGTATCGCCTCCGGCAGGAGCAGCAGCTGTAGCAGAAGTAGCAGCAACTGTTACATCGTTTGCATGCTTCATGATATAGTCGGTAGCATTCTCGTCTTTAGCATTAAGTACTTCGAATGCATCAATAGCACTCATGAGTTCTCTGTCGAAAGGATTAAGGATAGGAAGCTTCAATCCGGCGAGCATCGCCATAACGATAAACGTTCTGTTAATGAGGGGTCTATTAGGAAGACCGAATGATACGTTACTTAATCCAAGGCAGGTAGAACATCCGAGACGGTCAGTTACATACTTAACGCACTTAACTGTCTCCATTACTTCCTTCTGCTGAGCACTTGCAGTAAGTACCAAACTGTCGATGATGATCTTCTCTTTACGGATACCATACTTCGCAGCTTCATTAACGATATTCTCAGCGATCTTGAATCTCTCTTCAGCCGTCGGCGGGATACCTTCTTCGTTGATACAAAGACCTATTAGGACACCACCATACTTGGCAGCGATCGGGAAAACCGTATCCATAACTTCTTTCTTACCGTTAACTGAGTTGATAAGCGGGATTCCGTTATAGATCCTGCAGGCATGTTCGAGAGCCTTAGGATCAGTACTGTCTATCTGGAGCGGAACATCGATGACTTCCTGAAGCTGCTTAACAAGGCTGACCATTACGGCTTCTTCATCGATATTCGGAATACCAACGTTAACATCAAGAACGTCAGCACCTTTTTCGATCTGCTTAACGCCCTCATCAACGATATCATATAGACGACCCTCTAAGATCGCAGCCTTCATCTTCGGCTTACCTGTCGGGTTAAGTCTTTCTCCGCATCGTATTACTCTCTTGCCGATCTCGACCATGGTACTAGTACCGGTAACCATTGTTCTGTACGGCTTAGGTTCGTATTTAAATTCGTGTTTCTTGGATTCTTCGATACTCTTTTGGATATGCTCAGGTGTTGTTCCGCAGCAACCGCCGAAACCGGCGATACCTGCTTCGATCATCTCTCCGATGTAAAGAGCATATTCATCAGCATCTATATCATAATAAGTATTCTCACCATCGAACTTAGGAAGTCCTGCATTAGGTTCAACGAGAAGCGGCTTTTCAGCTACAGCCGTGATCCTCTTTACGATAGGCAGAAGCTCGCGAGGTCCCAAAGAACAGTTAATGCCGAGCATGTCAACACCGAGAGCCTCAAGCGTAGTTACCATCTGCTCAGGAGAAGCACCTGTAAGTGTCTTACCATTATCACTAAATGATACGGAAGCGATCAAAGGAAGATCTGAATTCTCTCTTACAGCAAGGATCGCAGCCTTAAGTTCGTAAAGGTCAGTCATCGTCTCGGCGATGAATCCGTCGACCTTACCGTCTGCTAATCTAACCTGCTCAGCAAAGACTTCATATGCATCGTCGAATGAGAGATCACCCAAAGGTTCGAGGAGCTTACCGCACGGACCGATATCATAGAAGCAGTACTTATCCTTACGGTCGCCGATCGCCGCTCTCGCGTTCTTGATAGCGCCTTCGATAAGCTCAGCCATATCAATACCCTTATCAGTCGTAT
Organism: Clostridiales bacterium; assembly: GCA_017649745.1. Next base: position 8,783 of record JAGCGE010000014.1, read on the forward strand.
GGAATCTGTCACATCCGAATGTGTTACAAGTAATGATATTGGCGCCTGCCTCAAGATATTCTCTATGGATCCTCTGAACCGTCTCAGGCTCGATCGTATTCATCTCGATACTCTGAACACCGGTCTTGATACCATACTTCTGGAGCATGGTTCCGAATCCGCCGTCAAAGAATATAAAGTTCTTACCAAACTGGTCTTTTATGTTCATCCTCGAAAACTCCTTTTAGAGTTATAAACCCTAATATCCTATCATATCTGAGTTTTCAGGTATATAAAAGAATGGACTTATTTATTCCTCAACGTAAACAGCTTTAACACAGATATCATTTGGATCTCCTTCTTCAAGTCCGACTGCATCTATGACCCTCTGATCAGTTACATCGACCCACTCACCGTCCATAAGAACAAACGACTGTCCTGGCGCACCTACAGTAACGTAATCCACCATCGGTCTTTTCTGAAAAGACGCTCCTTCGAAAAGGATCGGAAGACCATTGTGATAAGTTACGACGATCGAATACTTTTCTACATCTATCGGCTCATCAAACTCGACAACATAATAACCTTCAAAATCAAAGTGAGCGTCTTTCGAACAAATAACCTCATTCATGTCAGCATCGCGAACTTCAACGGTCACATCAAACTGAGCGTTATTATATGCATCGACCATAGAAGCAGAAGAATCATCATCTATATCATTTGGTCTAACATAAACGCCGACACCTGCAAGCTTTCCCTTATGATCGAAAACGCAGGCTCCTGTAGAATCCTCACCAAAGGACTTTCTCGCATAAGGAAATCCGGTGCTGTATGTTAAGACTTCCGAATACTTGTCGGTTACGGAATAAAACGAATGATAGATCATCGTTGAATCATAAGAGATCCAATAGTAGCCATCGTTTCCGAATGATTTTCCGAAGCTGTTTTGTACAAGCCACGCGCCGTCATGCTCAGGCATCTGTCCGAAATATTCCTTAGGGAAATTGTCATCATAACCGACAATACATACCCAGTGATTAAGTTGATCCGTCGGATGGAAATCGACCGAAGTCATATATCCGTAGTGCATTCCTTCACTACTTGCATTGATGTATTTTACATCGGCCATGATGGCACCGTTTTCGCGGATGAATTCTTTGACTTCGTCAATGGTAAGACCGTTGCTCCACCTGACATCGCCGTCGCCGCCTTCGTATTTTCGATAGATAGAGATCTGATCGAGGAAGTATCCGTCATAACCATCGCCGTAAGAGAGGTCACCGGTTACCGACATGAGATAACTCTCATTGCCAACAACTATACCATCTTCCTTATCAGGACCTGCACATATCTGCATGATCGTGTTCATATCCATCAAAAGCTTACCGCCGCTTTTCTTGTTATAGTTGATCTCAGCACATGTCCTGCTCGCGAAAAATCCGCACCTGCCGTCTATCTTCTGATCGCAGACTTCTGTTCCGTATCCTTCGTCAACCGACGAGTAATAACCTTCTTCTCCGTGAACATAATTCTCGTCTATTGTCTCAGTTATCTCAGCAGTCACTTCGGTTGCCTTGGAAGCGGCAGTGGTCTCAGAAGAACCTACGTTACTTTTACTGCACGATGATAATGTCATTAAAAGAATGAAAGATGAAGCTAATAATTTGGAAAGATCACGTTTTAAAAAAGCCATTGTTATATCCTCTTTTGTTTATTCGATGATTTCATCGTAGGATATAGACAATGTCTTTTCAAACAACTTAACGTTGATATAAGGTCAACGATGATTCGATTGAACAATCAGGCTTTAAAACCTATCAATCCCGTCATGGATTTAAATGGATGCATCATGTTGCAAGGATCAAGTTCGATACCGATCTTACTGATCTCTGGGATCAGATCGAATATCTGGCGCTGCATCGTAAGAGGTACATCTCCGTATCCCGGCGCATATCGGAATGTCTCTTCCTTCAAGCCGAGTTTTTTCTGATACTCATCAGTTACAACTTCTATAAGACTATTGGCACATGAATCAAGAAGCACCATCCTTGAAGGCTCGGAATCTTTATATCTTGAAATACGCTTATCGACAGCACTTCCCAGAGTCGAAACAAGGATGCAGAGGCAATCACTTTGTTTTCGAGAAAAAAGACCAAAGGTGGACTTATAATCCAGATTCAGATCAACGTCCACATAATACTTGGAACCGTCGAAATGAAGCGGATAAAAACGATGGAGGAACTGAGGTCTTGCAACCTTCTTGATCTCCTCCATTGCTGACTCGACCATAAGGAGCTGCTCCTCATCAGGAGCCTCCTTAAGTCCGAGATATTTAAGTGCTAATTTGATGTCTTCGCTCAAATCATCTTCTCCGTAAGCTTAAGTCCACCGATAACGTGGAAGTGGATATGCTTTACAGTCTGACCACCGAACTCACGACAGTTGTTGATGACTCTGAAGCCCTCACCGAGATTGTTGATCTCAGCAACTTTAGCGATAGCGCGGGAAACATCGCCCAATACCTTGTCAGCATCCTCTGAAGCTGAGATATCAAGGATATCTTCGAAGTGCTTCTTCGGAACTACCAAAACGTGAACCGGAGCTACAGGATTGATATCGTTAAAGCAGTATACGTTCTCATCCTCGTATACAGGTGTTGAAGGGATCTTCTTGTCAATAATGTCACAAAATAAGCACATAAGCATTCTCCTTTGTTTTTATCTATTCATAAGATATCACAATAATAGTATTACAGACCGTAGAGATAATTAACTTCCTCAAATATATCAGTATCAGGAACTCCGTCTACTTTGTTCTCATAACCGTCAAGAGCATCGAATACGAGTGAATAGTAATCGTCACCGTTTGTAAGGAAAACCGTTCTATCTTCTGCATTTACACCATAGATATACAGCTCCGTACCCGCAGGAAGCGTTACCTTTTCTTCTGAATCACCTACGCAGAAATCAAAATCTATCGCTGTTTTCAATGGCAGTTCAAAAAATGTAAGAGCTCTGTCTATATCAACAAGATCCTCAGGGCACATATCATCATTAAGGAGATACCTATCAAGATAGTAGTATGTTCCAAGAAGGTCGATCCTCTTTTCAAAATATACAAACACAGTCGAATTACATTCAGTTGCCTCAAGACCAAGATCAGAAGCATACTGATAACTGCTAAAATCAGTAACATAACCCGATAAGTAACCGTCAATGGTTACAGGATCGGATAACTGACCATCTCCGTTAAATGGTAGGAAACAAACGCTAGTAACTCCATCATATCCGTTGTATTGCAAAGCCAGAGAATAATTTCCTTCTCTGCAGAACAAAAATGCATCAACACTGAATATAACACTGGAAAATGTTGCAGAAGCAACAGTAAGAGAACTGTCTATATCCTGTACAGACATCTCAATACTACATTCCTCGCTGTTATCATTAGGAACAAACTTGATCTGAACATCCAAATGCTTTCCGGTCACCGGATCCTGAATAACAGTACCAAGAGATTTTCCTTCTTTAGTTCTAGTGATAAAATCCATATCCCAGCCAAGATTACCTATAACGCAATCTTGAACATAAAACAGTTCAGGAACAGCGAAGGTTTCCCTGTTCTGCTCATCATAGAAATCAGTATATGTAACTGTGGAAACAGGATCAGTCGGATCGTATCCGCCTTCCCTCTCAGCTATAACCGTTACTCCGTTATAACCGATAAGATAATAAGCATCTCCCGTCTTCTTCATTCCGGTCTTGTCATAAACATAATCATCTTCATTTGTATCAAAACCAAAGATGTCTTCATAATTGTATAAATGACCTGTATTAACGTCATATGAAAAAGCTTCAATGTAATCAAAGAGTGTTCCCTCTTCGAAATTACCGGAATATACAATATAGTGGACAGAGAAACTGAATACCTGACTGTCTGCCCTCGCTACCCTAACATCTTCAAGACAGTCTACGTTACCGTCAGTCTCCGGAAGATTATCGATTATCTCATAGAGCATATCTATTGTATTGGTCTCATTAAAAGAATCGATAGCAGAAGCAAGATCCGGATATCTCTCAATAGTCTCATCAGAAAGGAAGATGTTCCCTACTCGAACAGCCTTATCGCTTTCCTCTGCATAGTCATTCTGATAACGAACGGCATACTCTGGAAGATAACCATTATCCTTTTTAGGAACAGCCGTCGGTTCAGGAGCAGTCTCAGTAGGTTCCGGAACTACCACCGACTCAATAGTTTCAGAAGTTGTAGTCTCCTCTGTTTCTTCAGTAGAAAGATCCTTTGATCTTACCTTTAAATCAGCAGGAGCTGTGGCGCTACAAGATGTCAGCATTGCCAACATCATTGCAGATACCATAGCTCCTGAAAAAAATCGCTTGAACGATCTCATATTTCTTCCTCTCTATGAAAGATCTTAGCCTAACTGCTCAGTAATAACCTTAGTAGCAACATCCAAAGCATCGTTGATCTTGGATATATCCTTACCGCCAGCCTGAGCCATGTCAGGGCGTCCGCCGCCTCCGCCGCCGCAAGCCTTAGCTGCTTCGCGGATGATGTTACCGGAATGAACACCTGCCTTAACAGCATCTTGTGTAGCCATAGCTACGAACAATACCTTGTCACCGTTAACTGCTGCAAGGAAAACAACACCTGAACCGATCTTATCTCTGATACCATCAGCGATATCACGAAGTGCAGATGCATCGTCACACTCAACCTGAGCAACAACAGCCTTAAATCCGTTGATATCCTTAGCTTCGGAAACTGCCTTACCAGCCTGATCTCCTGAAGCCTTCTTGCTGATCTCCTTAAGTTCCTTCTCAAGGGACTTGATATCAGCAACATTCTGCTCAGCTTTCTTAACGATCTGATCCTTGTTTACCTTGAGAACAGAAGCGATCTCAGTGATAGTCTTTCTGTCTTCCTTGGAAGCCTCATAACAAGCAAGACCTGTAATAGCTTCGATCCTTCGGATACCAGCAGCAACACCAGACTCAGATACGATCCTGAACTGTCCAGCCTGACCGCTGGACTTAAGGTGTGTACCACCACAGAACTCCATTGAGTAAGGAGCATCAACATCACCGACTGTAACGACACGTACTTCTTCGCCGTACTTCTCACCGAACAAAGCCATAGCTCCGAGCTTCTTAGCTTCATCAAGCTTCATGACTCTTGTGATAACAGGAAGATCTTCAAGGATGATCTCGTTAACCTTCTTCTCAACGATATCAAGTTCCTCAGCTGTCATAGCCTGTGGATGAGTAAAGTCGAATCTCAATCTGTCACTTGCAACATAAGAACCTGACTGCTCAACATGATCGCCGAGGACTTCCTGCAAAGCCTTCTGGAGAATATGAGTTGCTGTATGGTTCCTTGCAATGGACAATCTGTTCTTCTTATCAACTTCGATGCTTACAGTTGAACCGCTGTTCAAAGTACCCTTTGTAACCTTAAGAGTGTGGAGGTACTTACCTGCTGCATCCTTATCTACCGAGATAACATCAGCTTCGAAACCATCTGCAACGATCTTACCTTCATCGTGGATCTGACCACCCATCGTTGCATAAAGAACTGTCTTATCACAAACAGCGATGATGTCATCACCTTCGGAAGCGCTATCAACTACATTCATTGAACCTTCTTCAACAGCCTTCAAGATGTAGATGACCTTAGCTTCGCACTTAAGGTTATCGTATCCGTCATAAACAGTTGCATTAGAATCCTTAGCAACTTCATCAGGGATCTCATTAACGCTCAAAGCCAGATCAGCCTTAGCCTTAGTAGCTGCTCTAGCTGTTTCCTTCTGCTTCTCCATTGCAGCCTTGAATCCCTCTTCATCAACCTTGAGACCTTCTTCTTCAGCCATCTCGATAGTAAGTTCGATTGGAAATCCGAATGTATCGTAAAGATAGAAAGCGGAATCACCGTCGATCTCCTTAGAACCAGCCTTATTCTTGTCATCAAGGATCTTCTTAAATTCCTTCATGCCGTTCTCGAGTGTGCTCTCAAATCTTGCGATCTCCTTGTCGAGCTCATTCAAGATGAAGTCACGGTTCTTTGTGAGGAGTGGATAGCTGTCATCATAAACCTTATCGATGTAGATCTTAGCAAGACCAATGATATGCTCCTTTGTCATGCCGAGAGTTCTTACATGTCTTACTGCTCTTCTGATGAGACGTCTTAATACATAACCTGCACCGGCATTTGACGGAACAAGCTTAGCTGCATCACCAATAAGCATTACGCTAGTACGGATGTGGTCAGCAAGGACACGCATGGACTTTGTAAGCTTCTCGTCTGAATCATACTTAACACCTGAAGCATTCTCAATATATGAGATAGCCTCAGCAAAGAGGTCAGTCTTATAGACATCCTTTGATCCGTTAAGGAATGCGAGGATTCTCTCAAGACCCCAACCTGTATCTACGTTCTTCTGCTTGAGCGGAGTAAGGTGACCGTCCTGATGCTTCTCATACTGCATGAAAACATCGTTACCGATCTCTGTATATTTTCCGCAATCACATCCAGGGCCGCAGTTAGGACCGCAGTCAGGAACATCAGCGATATAGAACATTTCACTATCTGGACCGCAAGGACCGTATTCAAGTCCCCACCAGTTATCGTCAGCACCGAGATAATAGATATTCTCAGGCTTAAATCCTGAAGCGATACGGAACTTAGCACCTTCTTCGTCCCTAGGAGCATTCTCGTCACCTGCGAAAACAGTAGATGCGAGATGGTCTCTGTCGAAGCCGAATACATCAGTTAAAAGCTCGTAGCTCCACTTACATCTTTCTTCCTTGAAATAGTCACCAAGGCTCCAGCTACCCATCATCTCGAAGAATGTAACATGGCTTCTGTCACCTACGGAATCGATATCGTTAGTACGAACACAGCCCTGAACATTGCAAAGCCTTGTTCCCAATGGGTGCTTCTCTCCAAGAAGATAAGGCATGAGCGGCTGCATTCCCGCTACGTTAAACAATACTCCTGTTGATCCGTCAGATACGAGCGAAACTGCTCCAACATCAACATGGCCTCTCTCTATATAAAATTCCTTCCAGGTCTTTCTAAGCTCTTTTGAAGTAAATTGTCTCATCGATAGTACTCCTTAATAATAATAACAACTGATTATAAACCGAATAATTTGAGAATGCAATTCACTCATGACTTGTCAGGAAAAATGACATTGGACGAGGCCCTCTTCAGGAAATCCTCATAAGCTTTCCTGAATTCGGCATCTGCGTCCAATGTTACCTTAAGTTCTTCAGAAGTCTCTCCTGCAAATGAAGTAAGATTTGAAAGAAGTGCGAAAAATCTCGCAGACGGGCTTACTTCAACAAAGAAAGTAAGCTTAC